>NZ_VPEW01000010.1:0-89606 GCF_013416965.1 Acinetobacter sp. YH1901134
AGTTTGTTTATTTAATTTCAAAAACTTCTGCAAACTTGGATCTTGATAAAATATTTTACTATTATCCAAGCGGATAATTTTGTGTTTTTTTAATAACTCAACTAAAACCTTGGCAACATCATCACTCACTTTAAGTATAGCTTTAAGTGAGTTTAATAAACTTTCTAACTTTGCAGGTCTAGCTGCATTTTTTGTTAAATATTCACAATATTGAAAAATTAGCTCACCCACATTTTGCTCAGCTTTCACTTCGTTAATTACATGAGCAGAAACTAGCGGCTTTTCATGAATAATTTTAGCTTCAAATTTAGCTATTTTTAATAAATCAACAACATACCCCATGGAATGATCATTAGACATAACATCAAAACTAAATTCCTTAGCCGAAACTTGTGTAGAAAGTTGGCCTGCAATAAATGTTAGTCCAAAATCAGCTGCATCCTTCCCAATCTTTGGCATTTTTAATACTTTTAGTTTGCCATTCATAATAAATGGAGAGAGCTTAACTAAACCATCCAAGCTAAAACTTATTGGAGACTTGGCGTAAACTAAATAAATAGATGAGTATTGCTTTAAATAAGTTAGCAACTCATTTTCAGTTTTATGCAAATTTTCAATATCAAGTAATAATATTTTTTTCATAGCTCACCCATTTAATTATTTTATATTAATTCAGGAACATCTCGTGGCTATACAGCACTTCGTGACCATTCCAATAGATATATCCTTTTTCGATCAACTCTTTAAGTAATAATCGAACGTCAGATTGCGGGAACATTTGCTCCAATAAATCACGTAAGGCGTAGATATCTTTTGGTTTATCTGATTTTAATTCATGCAATTTTCGGATCACTTCCATTTGCACCGGGTCAATTTTATTGAAATTTTTAAATAAGCCTTGCTGTGCAGCCTGAATCATCGACGCCGTATCATCAGTATTTGAGGTTTGTTCTTCGAGTGAAGCAGTAAATGCATTCAGGTCTGTCTTTATCGGCAATGCTGTTTCAGCAGTCGTATTTAAATCTAGCTGCACCCATTGTTTGAGTACTTTTTTACGAATCGAAATCTGCTCATCAAAGCGTTTGACGATTTTTAGATTGATCAACATACCGACCAAATGCTGAGCTTTTTCGCTAGAGACTTGCAAAATATTCATCAGCGAGTTTTTCAGTTTATCCAAACTGTTGGGCTTGCCACTGAGTTTTTCCAGACCATCACAATAGTGTTTAATCAGTAATAAATCAGGTTTATTCCGAATGGTTTCTAGGTCAGGAATTTTATACTTCACTTTATGTGAAACTTCTTGTTCTGACTGAATTTGAATGAGATGTGCGCTGAGTCCAGAGCCATCCAATTGTTCCATCAGTAATTCAATATCAGGCATCGCTGAAATCACTTCAATATGCGCATCTGGATCCATCAAGGCCATCAGTTGCCCCACAATCACCGCATATTCAAATTCTTTTTGCGGCGTTTCTGGAATATCCAAAACCACCAATTGGCCACTCGCGATCCACCCTGCAATTTCAGTCAAATCTTCAAGTGCATATTCAAATTTTCCGCTACAGCTAAATACATACAAAGTACTGTAATGTTCAATGATATTGCGCAATAGATTTGCTGTGGGCGGGTTATTTTCCAAATCTAGCAGGACAACTTTTTGACTCATGAGATGAAATAATGGGTTTCGATCAGCAGATGCGGTGCATTAGACCTGTCACGCTGCAAAAGGTCAAATAAATTTACACCAATCCACAGCTTTGGCGCTGATTCGTCATCTGCCTGTCATTCAAAATCGACATTAATAATGCGGTGGGCGGTTGGTCATCGGGTCAAATGCCGCGATGCCTTCAGATAAATCTGCCGATTCAATACGACGATACAATATCTGCATTTGTTTCTTTAAATCAGCGATTTCGGCGTTTTGACGCGCAACTTGATCATTCAGTTGGTCAACTAAATCATCTAAAAATGCAATTCGGACTTGCAAATCTTCAATGGGTGCGGAAAATGACGCCTGTTCATCAAGATTTTGTTGTGTAGTCAATTTACACTCCTCATATAAGATTTCAGGAAACATTATGGCCTATATTACTTTAAGGGACGTCCAGCTTGCATTTGGCGGACCTTCCCTACTCGACGGCGCGAACTTCAGTTTAGAACGTGGCGAGCGAGTGTGTCTAATCGGTCGTAATGGTGAAGGTAAGTCTACTTTACTTAAACTGATTGAGGGAACTTTATTGCCAGATGGCGGTGAAGTTTCATTGCAAAATGGCATTACGATTTCAATGCTTGCTCAAGATGTACCCATGGATTCGGGCAAAGTTGCTGATATTGTTGCCGATGGTGCAGGTGAAGCTGCAACTGTTCTACGTGCTTATCATGAAGCCAGCGAAGCCTGCGTACTTGGTGATATGGACGCCTGTGAGCGCATGGGTAACCTACAACATCAGATGGATCAAATGGATGGCTGGTCACTTGAAACCAAGGTGAATGCTATCCTCAGTAAAATGGGCCTAGACCCAGAAGCTGACCTTGCAGATTTGTCTGGTGGTCGTAAGCGTCGTGTTTTATTGGCACGTGCTCTCTTGACGCAGCCCGACGTATTACTACTCGACGAACCGACCAACCATTTGGACGTTGAAAGTATTGAATGGCTCGAAAAATTCCTGCTTGATCAAAACAACTTAACCCTGTTGTTTATTTCGCATGACCGTTCATTTGTCGACAGCATCGCAACCCGTATTGTGGAACTTGACCGCGGTATTTTGCGTAGCTATGAAGGTAACTATTCACGTTACCTCGAACTCAAAGCTCAGCAAATGGAAGCGGAAGAAAAGCAAAATGCACTATTCGATAAAAAACTCGCTGAAGAAGAAGTATGGATTCGTCAGGGCATTAAAGCGCGTCGTACCCGTAACGAAGGTCGTGTTCGCGCCCTAAAAGCATTGCGTGAAGAGTCTAAAGCACGTCGTTCACAACAAGGCAAAGTGAGCATGGCAACGCAAGATGCGCAGCGCTCAGGTAAAGTGGTCTTTGAAATTGAAAACTTAGCTGTGCAATTTGGCAACAGTGCGCCAATCATCAAAGACTTCTCGGCACTGGTATTACGTGGTGACCGTATCGGCTTAGTCGGTGACAACGGTGTGGGTAAAACCACTCTTATCAAAGCTATTTTGGGTGAGCAAGAACATACTGGTACAGTAAAAACAGGTACACAGCTTGAAGTTGCTTACTTTGATCAGCTTCGAAATGCACTTGATCTTGAAAAATCAGTGAAAGATAACGTCTCTGAAGGCTCAGACCATGTCGATGTCAATGGTAGCCGTCGTCACATCTACAGTTATTTACAAGACTTCTTATTCTCTCCAGAACGTGCACGTACACCTGTTAAAGCACTGTCTGGGGGTGAGCGTAACCGTATTCTGTTGGCAAAGCTTCTACTAAAACCATCGAACCTTATCGTGATGGACGAACCGACCAACGACTTGGATATGGTGACGCTTGAACTGTTGGAAGAAATGCTCAGCGCTTACAAAGGCACACTGTTACTGATTTCGCATGACCGTGCCTTTATGGACAACGTGGTGACTTCGACTTGGGTATTTGATGGTAAAGGTCAAATCGATGAATACATCGGCGGTTACCAAGACTATTTGGAACAGCGTCCTGACCAAACTGTCGTGGATCAAAAAAGCGATGTGAAAAAAGCCATGGCTAAAGCCGAAGCAGCGGCTGCCGCTGCGGTGCCTAAAAAAGTCAAGCTCAGCTATAAAGACCAACGTGCCCTAGAACAACTGCCGACTGAAATTGAAGCATTGGAACAAGAGCAAGCTGAATTGTCTGAAAAATTAGCTGACGGTTCTTGGTTCATGACTGACGCCGATGCTGCGACCAAAGCATCACAGCGTCTAGCTGAAATTGATGACGAAATGCTAGAAAAAATGGAACGTTTAGATGAGCTAGAAACGCTCGCAAAAGGCTAAGCCTACAAATATTCCACACAGAAAAAGCCGTATTTCGATACGGCTTTTTTTTGTCATATGACTCGGCTGAATTATTAGATCGGATAACTCAGTTTCAAATTGGAGTATACAGCGTCTGTAAAGATGATTCCGCTAATGCGAAAAGCTTGCTATGGTGACGTTCAATATAAGATTGAGTCACGAGCATGCAAATTTCAGATCAAATTGTCTTGGTTACAGGAGGCGCACGTGGCCTCGGTTTGGCAATTAGCCAAACTTTAATAGCTGAAGGCGCACGCGTGGTCGTGAACTATCTATCCAGTCAAACTGCGGCAGAACAGTTGGCGACCGCATTTCCTCAGCAAGTGTTTGCCTATCAAGCAGATGTCACAGATAAAGCTCAAGTAGAACAGCTTTTTGCCGCAGCAGAAGCACATTTTGGTACCGCGATCACCTCTGTCGTGAATAATGCCCTCATCCATTTTCAATTTAATGGCGATGCCCGTCCTAAAATGGAAGAACTGACCGCACAGCACTTACAGCAACAATTTGGTGGAGCAGTCGTTGCTGCTCTCAACACCACTCAAGCGGCGCTTCCCAAGATGAAAGCACAGGGTTTTGGTCGCATTGTCAATATTGGTACCAACCTGGTACAAAACCCTGTCGTGCCTTACCACGACTACACTGCAGCAAAGGCAGCTCTGTTGGCCTTCACCCGCACAGCGGCGCATGAGCTGGGTGAGTTTGGGATTAACATCAATATGCTTTCAGGTGGCTTATTACAAAGCACCGATGCCAGTAAAGCCACACCCGATGCCGTGTTTGATTTAATCGCAGCATCGACACCTTTACGCACAGTGACCACGCCTGAAGAATTTGCGGCGGCCATCATGATGTTCTTGTCCCCTTACTCACGTGCAGTCACCGGGCAGAATTTGATTGTCGATGGCGGTTTAGTCAAAGGTTAAGTCTGATGCAGCATGAGGTTGAACTTTCTCTTTCAATTCAGCTTCATGCTAAACTGAACCCTATTTTTTAATCTTTGATTTAGCCCTATGAGTCAAAAGCCAACATATCAACCCGGAAAATTCCAATGGTCTTTCTTACTTCCTCAGTATTGGGGAATATGGATAGGGATTGTATTTCTTATGATTTTGGCGATTCTTCCATGGGCAATTCAGTATCGACTTGGGCAATTCCTCGGTTCTGTCGCATTTAACAATCTTAAGTCACGTCGTAAAACCACGATTCGCAACTTGGAAGTTTGCTTTCCTGAATGGACAGCAGAACAGGTTGAGGCCAATGCACGACAGGTTTTTATCGACCAAATGATTGGCATTTTTGAAACTTTAAATGCATGGTACAGCCCGCAGTGGTTCAAAAATCGGGTGCAAATCGAAGGCTTAGAGCATATTCAAAATGCACAAGCTGAAGGCAAAGGTATTTTGCTCCTCGGCACACATTCTACCCTGCTCGATGCAGGTGGCTATTTATGCGCACAGTTCTTTGAACCGGATGTGGTTTATCGTCCGCAAAATAATCCGCTGTTGGATATGTTGATTGTGCGTTGCCGTGCCACCATCTATGCCAACCAAATCGACCATGATGATATGCGTGGCTTGATTCGCAATCTGAAAAATGGCCATGCCATTTGGTACAGTCCCGATCAAGACTTTGGTTTAAAACAAGGGGTCATGGCACCATTTTTTGGTACTCCAGCAGCCACTGTTACTGCACATCGTCGCTTATTAAAAATTTCTAAAGCCGAGGCGATCCCATTGTATTTTTATCGCGATGGCGACATCAGCAACCCTCAATATCATGTGCTGATTGAACCTGCTTTGGACAATTTCCCGAGTGAAGATGAAGTTTCGGATGCTGTTCGAACCAATAAAATTATTGAAAATCAGCTACGAATCGCACCGACACAATACATGTGGTTCCATCGCCGTTTTAAAACCCGCCCACAAGGCTATGACAAAATCTATTGAGTTCAACTCAGCACATAAAAAAGAGAAATGCTATGAAAGTAATGCAGCTTTTACCTGAATTGAACAGTGGTGGTGTCGAGCGAGGAACCTTAGAAATAGCTCGTGCTTTAGTGACCGCCGGTCATGAGTCCTTAGTGGTTTCAAATGGTGGTCGCATGGTAACTCAATTGGAAGCTGAAGGTTCAACTCACCTCACGCTCGCAATCCATAAAAAAGCCTTATCAAGCTTATGGCAAATTCGTCCTCTACGTAAACTGATTGAGCAACATCAACCAGACATCGTGCATGTGCGCTCACGTGTCCCTGCGTGGCTCACGCATTTTGCCCTCAAAGGGATTCCTGCAAACAAGCGACCTCACCTGATTTCAACTGTACATGGTTTTTATTCGATTAATCGCTATAGTCAAATCATGACGCAGGCTGAAAAAGTCATTGCGGTCTCGGATAGTGTTGTCAAATACATCACGGACAACTACAAAAACTGTCCTACCAAGGACATTGTGCGTATTTATCGTGGCATTGACCCCGCTGCTTTTCCACATGGTTATCAACCCTCAGCACAGTGGCTCAATCAAACCCTAAAAGATTTCCCTGAACTAGAAAATAAGCGTCTGATTTGCTTACCAGGCCGTATCACCCGTTTGAAAGGTCATGAAACCCTGATCCATTTAATGGAACAGCTACAAACACAGTATCCCGACGTACATGCGGTGGTGGTCGGTGGTGCAGATCCGAAAAAAGCGGCTTATTTACAAGAAATGCAAGACAGTATTGCGGCTAAAGGGCTGAGTGATCGGATTACTTTTGTCGGTCATCGTTCAGATATCCGTGAATGGTTAGCTTTTAGCGATTTGGTTTTGTCTTTGTCGAGCCAAGCGGAAACCTTTGGACGGACAGTACTTGAAGCACTGTCTGTAGGTACACCTGTAATTGGTTGGAACCGTGGTGGCGTAGCTGAAATATTATCGAATGTCTATCCGCAAGGTTTAGTCACTGTCGATGATGAAACACAATTACTCGACACCTTAAAGTTGCATTTAGACCAACCACAACACGTGCAGCCTATCAGCATGTTTAGTTTAAAAGAGATGTGTGATCAGACTTTGGAGTTGTATACGCAAGTGGTCTCTCAGCATTCAGCTTGATTGACTACACGCCATAGATCTTTGCTGCTCAGGATGAAGCTCGGAAAATATTTTTAATTCGGCAACTCAATCATCATCTAGAAAAGATATTGTGCATTTCACAATATCTTTTTTTCTATTAGGATTTTTTAACTGGCGATTTAATCCTTCCATTTCGCCCTTCAATTTCGGGCTTCCACTTAGCCCTTCCATACACGGTATCGGGACATCAACCAAAGGATTAGCGGCAACAACATGACATTCAGAATATATTTCAAACTTTGCCCTATACGCCAATAACCTCTATCTAAAATATCATGGCGTGCATTAAACAATTCCAATCCCACTGCGACGACCACAACGGTCCAAATCGCATAATGTGATTTCAATTGGCGGTGGTGGCAAAAGGCCACAAAAAAGAACAGGATTAAGCCAAGATAAATGGAAAGTGCATCTGTCGATAAGTGTGTAATCTGCAATATTTTCTGGTGCCATTCGGACAGCATAGAATGCCTCGTACTTATATTTATTGGAAATTCATCTCTTTTTTCTTGGCACACTGTATAAAGAAATTGATCATAAGAAAAGCAAAAATATGTATATCACAAAAGCAAAACCCGAGTTCTGCATCCTGCAAAACTCGGGTCTATGAGGTTGTGCTTTCACAAGTATTCTTTTTATTTTTTTATTGGCTTTCCTTTCCTGCATCTGTTCCGTGATGCTTCCATCGGCTTCGTCTTCCTTAGTGGGATGTTCCGTTCCCAGTTCCATGTGCCGATGATCAAAGAATAAGTCAATACACTTGACCTGACCATTCGTCAGAAGCCGAAAGCTGTGTAAGCTATTTCTTACACTTTTCTCTTAAATCAAACAAAATCAAGGTATCTTCGTACCATCCTTATAATCATGGGCGATTTCATCGGTCACAATCTTCTCCTCTTTCTCAGCTTTTTCTATACCCTCCTGAATTGCCTCTTGCGCTTCTTGTTCATCTTCATCTGTTTGCTCTAATTCTTCTTGGATTTGCTCAAATACCCTGCCTGTTTGCAGCACCACATAGACTGGAAAATGGTCTGAACCGATATTGGGCAAGCGTTCCATATGTACCAAGGCAAAATCTGTACTATGAAAAATATGGTCGAGCGACCAACGCAGCAGTGGATAATTGGCATGAAAGGTATTTACGAAATGACGTCCAACACGCGGGTCTAAAAGCCCACTGATTCGTTGAAAGAGTCGTGTAGTACGTGACCATGCCACATCATTCAGGTCCCCCATAACGATGCAACTTTCATCTAAATCTTTAATCTGATCGCCCACAATCAGCAATTCTGCATCGCGTAAAGTTGAATCTTTGGCTTCTGTTGGACTTGGCGGTTTGGGATGTAAACAATACAGTTGAACCTGATTTCCTGATGCTAAGGTGACTCGGGTATGGATCGAAGGAATTTCATCACTGAGAATAAATTTGACTTCAGTTTCACTAAGTTCTAACTTGCTATACAAATGCATCCCATACAAATTATCCAAAGGTACGGGTACGCGATAAGGATAATCAGCTTCAATCACTGCCAATTCATTTTGCCAAGTTTGATCGGTTTCTAGCGTGAGTACTAAGTCAGGTTGATGCTTTTGTATTTGTGCCAATAATAAGTGATATTGAGTATTCGGCGTAAGTACATTTGAGACAATGATTGAAATTTGTTTCTGTTTATCTAACTGGTCTGATCGAACTTTTTTGACTTGTTTTTTCCAAATAAAGGTATAAGGCAAAACCATTTTTAATTGATATGCCAAGGCAGCAATCAACCCAATTAAAATGATTTCACGCGCCAAGTCCCATTCAGCATTCCATAAAATTAAGCCTATGAAGGCAAATATGCCCAAAGCCAAGATTTGCAGACGCGGAAAATCTGCACCACGAAACCACCATTCATCTCGTGGTATGAGTGACCAAAATGTCAACCAAATGACGAAGCCAGCCAGTATTTCAATCCAAATCATTACGCCTCCCTTATATTCTTTATTTTTTATTGATTCATAAATTTATATCAGTTTTGCATGTAACATAAACAAGATATATTGCACAATATTATTGGTGTTTTCATTATGTAGCGCTTGCAGTTATGCGCCCTTTTGGTACACTCGAACCCCCTTTTTATTTTTTTAACGCACCGAGGCAAAGTGACATGAAAGTAGGTCTGGTCGGTTGGCGCGGGATGGTTGGTTCCGTCCTTATGCAACGTATGGTTGAAGAAAACGATTTCGCTCATTTCGAACCGTTTTACTTTTCTACCAGTAATGCAGGTGGTGAAGCCCCTGCGTTTGGTGGTAAGACTGCCCCAGCACTTATGGATGCAACGGACATTGATAGTCTGAAGCAAATGGATGTCATTATCACCTGCCAAGGTGGCGATTATACGACTGAAGTTTTTCCTAAGCTTAAAGCTGAAAACTGGAATGGTTACTGGATCGATGCTGCATCGACTTTACGTATGGATGATGAAGCGATCATCGTACTTGACCCAGTAAACATGAACGTAATCAAAGACGGCTTAGTGAAAGGTACAAAAACCTTCGTGGGCGGTAACTGTACCGTTTCATTAATGTTAATGGGTTTAGGCGGTCTATTCCAAAATAATTTAGTGGAATGGGCAACCTCAATGACTTATCAAGCAGCATCTGGTGCAGGCGCGCAAAACATGCGTGAACTGATTTCAGGTATGGGCTACTTGTACAACAATACCAAAGACTTGCTGGATGACCCACGTTCACCAATTTTAGATATCGATTCTAAAATTGCACAGTTACAACGTGGCGAAGGTTTCCCATCTGCAAACTTCGGTGTGCCTTTAGCGGGTTCTCTCATTCCTTATATCGACAAACAGCTTGAAAGCGGTCAGTCGAAAGAAGAGTGGAAAGGTCAAGTTGAAACCAACAAGATCTTAGGCAACCAGCAAATCGTTCCAATCGATGGCCACTGTGTCCGTATCGGTGCGATGCGTTGTCACTCACAAGCATTGACTTTAAAACTTCGTAAAGATGTTCCACTGGATGAAATCGAAGATATCATCGCAAGTGCCAACGATTGGTCTAAAGTGGTTCCAAATACCCGTGAAGCGTCAATGACTGATTTGACTCCTGTTGCTGTAACAGGCACCTTGTCTGTTCCAGTTGGTCGTCTCCGTAAGCTCAACATGGGTAAAGAATACCTAGGTGCATTCACTGTAGGTGACCAATTGCTTTGGGGTGCTGCTGAACCTTTACGTCGTATGCTAAGAATTCTCATTGATTATAAAAATGCTTAAGCATTTTTAAGTCTCTGAACAGGAAGCCGATCACAATTGATCGGCTTTTTTATGTAACTGTCGTGTAAATATTTTACAATTCTTTGACAACTCGCTAATCTATAATTTTCGCCATGCGACATATATTCGAGCTAAAGATTAAGATGACCGTATATAACAAATTAAAGATCGCCATTTTAGCCGTTATTGCATCTCAAAACATTCAAGCGATCAGCATTGATCCTGTACAAGTCCAGTCAGCACCCGGGGAATTGCTGTACGCTGAGATTCATTTTCGCCACTCAAACACATCTGTGCCGCTCAATGCAAGTTTAGCCACGGCAGAGGATTTGTTGAGTATGGGTACAGGGCATCAACCACCGGGACATTTAAACTTCTTTACGCGTCGTGATGGTGCAGGCAACGGGGTAATTACCATTACCTCTTCGCGTCCAGTAACCGATGCAGAACTTAATTTTATTGTTAATATTAAAGAAGGGAATGCTTCACGCCTGCAACAAATTCGTACCCCATTAAAACGCAATCCAGCGCCGTCAAATGCGACTCAAACCCGTGCCAATGAGCGTGCTTTAACACCTGTCGTGATTGTAAATGAAAAAGAAATTGCCTTAAATTTACCTGTCAGCACACTGTATACCGCAAAAGCACCCGTAGCTGCAGAACAACCCTTATTACTCAGTACCAAAGCACCGCCAAAGTTAGCACAATTAGCAACGTCAACGCCTGTTGCGATTGAACCAGTCACGCATGTGCAAAATTATAGCGTTGCACCTGCGGAGCAAAATAGCGCAAGTACTTCATCAGGTTCTGAAACATCAATTTCGCAAGTTACAAAAACCAATTCGACCGGCTCTGTCAGTTCAGAAATGCAAGCTGCAACAGCATCAACTGCAAGATCTCAAGACCCATTGGCACAAAAATTTGCTGCGGAGCAGGCAGCACAAAAACGTGAAAATCCAACAACGACAACTCAAACAGCATCTACACCAAAACCAACAAGTACTGCAGCTGCATCAACAGCAACACCAGCGGCAAAATATGTGGTTCGCTCGAATGAAAGCCTTTGGGGGATTGCTTCACGTATTGCGACAGAACAAAACCGCCCTGTTTCTGAGGTCATGCAACAGATTAAAAACAGCAACGAACATGCATTCATTCAAGGCGATGTAAACCGTCTGCGCCGTGGTGCGGCCTTAAATCTGCATGGTATGCAGCAAGCAAAACAGCCTGTAAAAGTCTCTGCTGCAGAACTTGCCAAAGTGCCTTCGAAGCAGTCAGGCAAAACCAAATACCGCCTGAATCAAGCTGAAATGAGTCTGGTGGCAGAGAAAGCGCAAGATTCGACACAATCTTCTGCCAACAGTGCAGCAGAAAAGAATAAAACTTCGAAAGAGTTGTCATTAAAAGTTATGACATCTCGTGAAAAAACCGTTAAATTACAGAGAAACGTAACTCAATTAGAATTGGCGCTAAATCAAAAGGATCACAGAATTCAATTATTAAATGCTCGTCTTGCTCAACTGCAACAACAGTTGAAAGCTCAACAAGCAGATAAAAGAAGCCAATAAACTAAAACGTTACCAATCAAGATTTTATAGGGATGAGTGCAACTTTATATCGCTCTATCTCCAAGGGGTTAAAACATGCTGATTTATGTGATTCCATTAGTGATCTTAGTGATCGTATTGGTTTTTTTAAACAAACGCCAAAAAGGTCAAGAATCAGATAAAGCCAAACCGACATCCACTAAAACCAAGAAAACGGGTGTTTCGGCCAAAGCGACTCCGAAGAAAACTCAAGTGGTTGAAAGCAGTGTCATTGAAAAAAAATCAATGACGCCATTAACGACCGATGCTCGTGGCAAAATTGAAAAATTAATTGCGGAACGTAATTTCTTTTCTGCTGAAGCGCAAATCAATCAATCATTAAAACGTGATAACTCACAACATGAGTTATATCTATATCTATTAGATATTCACATTTTACAAAAAGACGAATTTGCCATCAGCCAATTGCTGAGCCATATTCGTTCACTTGAACTCGATGAAATTTTAGAACAAGCTGAAGCAAAAAAAGTAGAGTTTGAAAATTCTCAAAATGTAAAAGATGATGCCATTAACTTTGTATCACCGATCACTGAAGAGGCTCCCTCAAAAGCTCAAAATACCTCTGATTTTGATGCTTTAATGCAAAGTTCAACTGCTGCACCTGTTGAGCCCAAAGCAGCCGAAATTAAACCACTAGATTTTAATTTCACCACTGAAACACCTGCAAAAGCAGAAATTTCTTCCCCAGTTGAAAGTGCGCCTGCTGAAAAAATACAGCCGCTTGAATTTGACACGCTTTCAATTTCACCAGAACCTGCACTTGAAGCAACACCGAAAACCGAAGAGATTGCTCAGCCATCTCCTGCCGTTGAAGAAATCAAACCGATTGATTTTGTAATGGACTTTGCCCCAAGCACTGAAGCTGCGGCTGAAACCAAAACAGAAACTGTAGAAGAAAAAATCGAGCCTTTAGATTTTTCATTTACAACAGAAACATCGGTTGTAGAAGAAAACAAAGTTGAAGCTCCAACCTTAAACTTTGACTTAGGTGCTTTTGAAACAGCAAAAACAGAAGACGCGGTTGTCGCTCCTGCAACAGAGATTAACCTTGAGTCTACGCCTGAAGATAAACCTGCCGCACCTGCTTCAAGTGGTGTGAGTTTTGACATTAGCGGTTTAGGCACACCGTCAACCCCATCTGCTACAGACCAAAACGATCCATTGGTTCAATCTTTCCCTGAACTGGTTGAAGTCAATGAAATTGAATTGAATCTTGAATTGGCAGCGCAATACATCAAACTAGGTGCTTATGACGCTGCACGTGAAATTTTAACTGAAAAAGAGGCTGAGTTTTCTTCAGCTCAGCGTCAACAAGCAGATCAGTTACTGAATCAAATCGCATCTTAAGCAAAAGCGATTTAAACTAAAGCAGTCTTTCAAGGCTGCTTTTTTTATGATGAAAAAAATTGCTCTTATTTATATGGGTGGTACCTTCGGTTGTATCGGTGAGCCTTTAAGCCCCATGCCAGCGAATGCTTTTTTACCTAAATTACAGCATGTGCTGCCACTACACCTAAACATTGAATGTTTTGTTGCACCTGTCATTCGTGACAGTAGTGCCTGTACGGCGCCCGACTGGCTGGCACTGATCCAACAAATTCAAAGTTTACAATTACAAAAATTTCAGCATTTCGTGATTATTCATGGCACAGACACGCTTAGCTATGCTAGCGCTGTACTTGCGCACTTTATGGGGCAGTCTGCTCATATCGTGCTTACAGGCAGCCAATATCCGCTGTTTAATATAGCTGGTGACAACACCCGTGAATTTACCGATGCCATCGACAATTTAAATTTTGCATTGGAATCGGTACACCAATCGAGTGTTGGGGTTTATTTGGCCTTTCATCATCAACTGATGCATGCTCAATCCGCACTAAAAGTACATACAACCGATCTGAAAGCCTTTGATGGGCTGCCAGCCACACAGCCACTTTCAATGCTTACATCGCCTTATATTGTTCAAGCCAATGATTTAGACAAAGCGGCACATTTCAATTGCCTGAATTGGATGTGGCAACCGATAACAACTAATCTACACAATCAAAATTTAGCCGCCCTGCTTACACACACGCCAGATGTTTTAATTCTGCAAGGTTTTGGCACAGGCAACATTGCCGTTGATGCTGAGTTACTCAATGTCTTGAAGACTATACAACAAAAAAATTGCAAAATTATTTTAAGTACACAGGTTGTTCATGGCGGTATAGATCAACGCTATGCTGTGAGTGACTGGGTCAAAGACAGTGGAATATTACTGAGCAATTGTTTGGGTCATGCAGATCTTTATGCCAAATGTTTGAAAATGTATTTACAATACGGCAGTGCCGCAGACTGGACTGCGCATTGGAACGATTAAGTCATTTGAGGTAACTATGCAACGTTTTGCGATTGGGATTGAGTTTTGTGGCATGCAATACAAGGGCTGGCAAACTCAGCAACCGGGCGTACCAAGCGTGCAAGAAACCATTGAAACCGTCCTCAGTAAAGTAGCCAATGAGCCGATCATGTTGCATGGCGCTGGCCGAACAGATGCCGGCGTCCATGCAACCAATATGGTGGCACATTTCGATACTCAGGCGATTCGTCCCATTCGTGGATGGTTAATGGGCAGTAATAGCCAATTACCCCGTGATATTTCCATCCAATGGATTAAGGAAATGGATCAGGACTTCCATGCCCGCTTTAAGGCGCAAGCGCGCCGTTATCGCTATGTGGTCTATAATAATCCACAACGTCCAGCTTTATTACATAAGCAAGTGACTCATGTTTATGCCAAGCTAGATGTGCTAAAAATGCAACGTGCCGCGGCCAAATTTGAAGGCACTCATAATTTCGAAAGCTTCCGTGCCGCAGCCTGTCAGTCCAATCAGCCTGTTCGTCATGTCAGCCATTGCCGTCTGATCCAACACGGATGCTACTTGGTCTTAGATATTCAGGCCGATGGTTTTTTACATCATATGGTGCGTAACATCATGGGCTGTTTATTGGAAATTGGGCAAGGTATGTATGACGTTGACCATATTGACGATATTTTTGCTGCTGAAGATCGTAAAGCAGCAGGTGTCACCGCACCACCCGATGGACTATATTTTATCCATGCAGACTATCCAGCTCAGTTTGAACTTCCTCAAGTTCCGTTAGGACCACATTGGCTAAATATGCCTGAATAAACAATCCCTCCCAACCTCACTTTCACAGTGGGAGGAGTGTCATTTTCTCCATTATTGCTAAGCTTTAAAATGAAAGTCCCCCTTTGAAAAAGGGGGGATTCTGTTTAGGGAATACTTTTAAATGTTCAACGTTAACGCTGCTTTCGTTTACGATATTCCACAGGCGTTTCATTGGTCCAGCGTTTAAATGCACGATAGAACGTACTTGGTTCAGAAAAACCCGTTAAGTACACAATGCGCTCCACACTTTCATTGGTATTGGCCAATAATTTTTTAGCCAAACGACAGCGATAGTCTGACAAAATTTGCTGAAAACTGGTATTGGCTTCTGACAACTGAGTCCGTAAACGACGCGGGGTAATGTTGAGCTGCGCAGCGACCGTTTCAAGCGTGGTTTCACCACTTTCTAGCGTTGAACCAATAGCACGGCGAACTTCACCGACCAAATCATAACGCGCCAACTCCTGAAGTTTTTCAATCGCCAACTGCTCATGCAATTGTAATAACTCAGGTTCTGCCTGCCACAATTGATACTCTAAAATAGCCGGATCAAAATACAATCGGGTTTCTTTCTGCCCTAAGCTCACAGGGCATTCATAAACACGGAAATACTCATCATCTGGCGCGCCCTGACTAAAGTTAAAGTCGATATAAATCGGCTGAAAACGCCCTTCAGTAATAAACTTAAAGAAACGCAAAACACCGGACATCGCGCATTCAGAAAAATGACGATTCACGATATTTTCTGCCCAAGGCTGATGACCATTGGTCAAATAGCAGCGGTCATCTTCAATCACCAATTGCGCATGAAAGGCATCGCTAATTAGGCGTTGATAGGCCAAAGCCCGCTTTAAACCTTCACCGAAATTCTCAGATGAAATAAATAAGTGTTCAATCACCTGCCCTCGATATAAAGGCAAATGCTCTCCCAGATGCAAACCAATATCAGGATCCTTACTGACTTCTTCTGCAGCCACCCAGAATGCAAATTGTGCATTCAATGGGGTACGGTCATTGGTTTCAACCTGATTTAATGCCACACCCGCTTTTGTTAAAATTTCTTCTGTTGGCAATCCGGCACGACGAATCGCTTGATACCCTAAACGCAACACAACAGATGCATCAGTTAGCTGACCCACTCCAGAACCTTCCTTGTATGTACTTCATTTATACCTAAAAAGATTGATTTTAGATTAACTGCGATTGACCAAACTGACAACAGTTACTGCACATTTTTTGTTGAAAATATTTAACTAAATTGTTCGCTTATTTTACTGACAGTCGATCAGTTCAAAGCCTTTTACGGCTTGTATTCTGAAAAAAAATTGACTATAATTTGCGCCTTGCTAATTTATTCATTCAGGTAGGCTATGGCCAATAAAGAGGAACTCATCGAGTTCGAAGGCGTTGTCACCGAGACGCTTCCTAATACTATGTTCCGTGTACGTTTAGAAAACGGTCATGAAGTGATTGCTCACATCTCTGGCAAAATGCGTAAACACTATATCCGTATTTTGACTGGCGACAGTGTTAAAGTAGAAATGACACCTTATGATTTGACTAAGGGTCGTATCACTTACCGTGCGCGCTAAGTTTTAGCGAAGCGAAAAAGCCACTTTATCAGTGGCTTTTTTTGTATTTATTTCAATATAATGATAAAAATTGACTGCAAATTTGCTTTACAGTTTAAAAACATAAAAATTCGATTATAAAATTCAAAATATAAGGACATAAAATCATATGAAACATCTAGGATTAGTCGGTGCTATCTTTTGTGTTGCTTGCGCCACGACAGGCCAAAAGCAACTCAATCAATCCCTACAACACTATATTGGACAGCCAGCTGATCAAGTTCGTAAAGAGCTCAACTTGAGTCAATTGGGCTATAAAGTGATGGGAGCACCCGTACAAAGCAACGAAAAACTTAGCTATACCATTTTACGCTCGATGCCAATCCCGATTGGTACACCAAATATCGGCACCAGTATAGCCATGGGCGCCCCTATCCCAACGCCGTCTAAAGGTGGTGTCACTGTCGATATGGAATGTAAAATCGAGTTCAAATTACGCAATCAAATAGTTGAATCCATTGACTATGTTGGCAGAGCTTGTTGATCCTGCATGAGAATCCTAGAGGCTAATCTTGCTCGGATGACCGTGTATCAAATGACTACAGTGTTATACAGACCGAACTGACTAAACTGAATTTATTTCGTGAGGAACTGACCCATGGAATTTATTTTAGAACATCAGGTTTACATAGATCAGCGTTTTATTCGCCCAATATTGAGCATGGGATGCGTTCTAAGCATTGTATGGTTGGCTGGTTGTACCACGACATCAACAATATCCTCCGTTGAACGTGAACGCTATTTAGCCTCATTTATTGGTCAATCGAGCCAAACGATTCAAGCAGAACTTAATCTCAGCAAACTCGGCTATCAAAGAACCTCTCCCGTAGAGGTCAGTTCAGACTACCTTCGTTATCGTGTTACACGCCCGATCAGTATTCCTTTACCGATGGCGGAAAATCCTGCGATGCGCATGGGCAGCGGCGCTGCTGTGCCGATTCCCAGTGGAAATACACGCTATGAGGTTGAATTAAACTGCCTTATTCAATTTCGCATAAAGCATAATATTGCAACTGATGTCCGATTAACTGGTCGCACCTGTTAGCGCATCAATTCTAGGATTGATAATTTCTAGGCACAAAAAAACGCAGCATAAACGCTGCGTTTTTTGATTCGCCATTAGTTCAATGCAGAAACTACAGCTTGACCCATTTCAACAGTACCGACTTGAGTACTGCCTTCTGACATGATGTCACCTGTACGTAAACCTTGATCTAAGACATTACCTACTGCATCTTCAATCGCTTTTGCCGCCGCTTCTTCACGGAAGGTATAACGTAGCATCATAGCAACAGACAGAATTGTAGCTAATGGGTTCGCAATGTTTTGACCTGCGATGTCTGGCGCTGAACCGTGGCAAGGCTCATACATACCTTTACCATTTTCATCTAAAGAAGCCGATGGCAACATGCCGATAGAACCGGTTAACATCGCCGCTTCATCAGACAAGATATCGCCGAACAAGTTACCAGTCACGATCACATCAAACTGTTTTGGCGCACGGACCAATTGCATGGCAGCATTGTCAACATACATATGAGACAAGTTAATTTCAGGATACTGCTCTTCTTTTAACGCAGTTACAGTTTGTTTCCAAAGCTCAGTCACTTCTAGTACGTTGGCTTTATCCACTGAACATACCTTACCACCACGTAAGTTCGCCATTTCAAAAGCAACTTTGGCAATACGCTTGATTTCAGATTCAGCATATACGTCAGTATTGAAACCTTGTTTTTCGCCGTTTTCGAGTTCACGAATACCACGTGGTTGACCGAAATAGATCCCGCCAGTTAACTCACGTACGATCAAAATATCCAAACCTGCTACGATTTCAGGTTTTAAGCTCGACGCATCTGCAAGCTGCGGATAAAGAATTGCTGGACGTAAATTGGCAAATAAATTTAATTCTGAACGAATTTTTAATAGGCCACGTTCTGGACGAATTGAACGCTCAATGGTATCCCACTTAGGACCACCCACTGCACCCAATAAAATCGCATCAGCAGTCTTCGCTTGTGCTGCTGTTACATCTGGATAAGGTGAACCGTGCGCATCGATCGCTGCACCACCTAAAAGACCTTGTTCCCAAGTCAAACCTAAGTTGAATTTCTCGTTTACACGTGTCAGCACTTGTTCAGCCGCTTTCACGATTTCAGGACCAATACCATCACCTGGTAAAATCAAAATATGTTTTGACATGAGTCTTTCCATTTATACGCTGGCTTGATTACCAGTCAGATTTAAAGTTTCTTTTCTACAAACTCACCAAGTCCTGTGAGGACATTGTACGGTCGGCAGAAACGTCGAATCGTTTTTGCACCTTGCTTTAAGTCTACACAGAGCGGATCAGGCGCAGATTTATCCAGTAAACTGCCTCTGTTTTTTGAACGCTCACGGTACATTTTAAAGGTGTACTCGTGTTTGGACCTAAAGTTGTGAATGACATGCAAGCGCTCTGCTTTTTCCTGAGAAATTGGATAATAGCGAATCACGACTTCATGCTGACCTGAAGGTACGGACAAATACAAAGGATTAGGCTCAGACAATGAACGACCATTCAACCGTACAATGCCTGCTTTAATCGCAGCACGTTGTACATGTTGATTATTTGGATCAACCACTTGTATTTGATCAAAACGCTCAAATTCACAGTGCGCTGTACCTGCACAGTAAATCAAAGCATTATTGTTTGTACTTTCAGTTTCTTTCACATTTTTAATGCGTGCCGTGTCAAAGCTTTGACAGGCAGAGAGCGTTGCAAACAGCGCTCCCGTTACAACCAGCTGACCGAAGAACTTTTTCATTTTTCGAACCCAACCTGATAAATTCTGGCTAACGTATAAATTTTGTTTCGCCTGATATTAACAAGACTTAAGCCGACTGACTACTAAGAAGTTCTACAGTGACACTGACTTAAGCTTTAATTTCTGCAAATACCCAAGGGCGAGATGCTTTGGTTTTTTCTTCATAAGCACGGATATCATCGGCTGCTTGTAAAGTTAAACCGATATCATCCAAGCCATTCAATAGGCAGTGTTTACGAAATGGATCGACTTCAAATGTAAATGCTTCACCACTCGGTGTACGTACTTCTTGCGCAGCCAAATCAATGGTTAATTGATAGCCTTCAGATGCAGCACATTCTTTAAATAACTGATCGACGATCTCTTCAGACAAGATCACTGGCAACATGCCATTTTTAAAGCTGTTATTAAAAAAAATGTCCGCATAGCTTGGTGCAATGACAGTACGGAAACCATATTCTTCTAATGCCCAAGGCGCATGCTCACGGCTCGAACCACAACCAAAGTTTGCACGAGAGATCAAAATCGACGCACCTTGATAACGTGGTTTGTTCAATTCGAAATCTGGGTTAATTGGACGTTTTGAAATGTCTTGACCTAAATAGCCTTCATCCAAATAGCGCAACTCATCAAATAAGTTGGCACCAAAGCCTGTACGCTTAATAGATTTCAAAAACTGTTTTGGAATAATTAAATCTGTATCTACATTGGCACGGTCTAATGGTGCAACGATACCTTGTTCAACGGTATATTTTTTCATGTTAATTTCTCACTGAATCCGTGACCTCTCCCTAACCCTCTCCTAAAAGGAGAGGGAACTCCTTCTCCCTTAGGGAGAAGGTTGGGATGAGGGCTTAAACTAGAATGTACGCACATCCACAAAGTGACCTGCAATAGCCGCAGCTGCTGCCATTGCTGGACTTACCAAATGCGTGCGACCACCATTACCTTGACGACCTTCAAAGTTACGGTTAGAAGTCGAAGCACAATGCTCACCCGGTTGCAATTTGTCGGCATTCATTGCCAAACACATTGAGCAACCCGGCTCACGCCATTCAAAGCCTGCTTCAATTAAGATTTTATCTAAGCCTTCTGCTTCTGCTTGTGCTTTGACTAAACCTGAACCCGGTACCACCATGGCTTGCTTAATCGATGCCGCCACTTTTTTACCTTTGACCACTTCAGCCGCTGCACGAATATCTTCGATGCGTGAGTTGGTACATGAACCAATAAATACACGGTCTAATTGAATATCAGCCAATGCCTGACCCGCTTCTAAGCCCATGTAGTTGTATGCACGTGTCCAGTCATTACGCTGTACGTCATCTTTAGCTTGTTCTAAAGTTGGCACTGCTTGAGATACAGGAATCACCATCTCAGGAGAAGTCCCCCAAGACACTTGTGGCTCAATCTCTTCACCTTGCAACACCACAACAGTATCAAAATGCGCGCCTTCATCAGACACTAAAGTCTTCCAATATTCTACTGCAGCATCCCACTGTTCGCCCTTCGGTGCATATGGACGGTCTTTTACATAGGCAATGGTTTTGTCATCGACAGCCACCATACCCACGCGCGCGCCACCTTCGATCGCCATGTTACACACCGTCATACGACCTTCGATCGACATATCACGGAATACTTGACCACCAAACTCAATTGCGTGACCTGTACCACCTGCCGTACCGATTTTACCGATAATTGCTAAAACCACGTCTTTAGGAGTTACGCCTTGACCCAAGTGACCGTCAACACGCACCAACATGTTCTTCATTTTCTTTTGAACTAAGCATTGAGTCGCCAACACATGTTCAACTTCAGATGTGCCGATACCATGAGCCAAGCAACCAAATGCACCATGCGTTGCAGTATGTGAGTCACCACACACCACGGTCATACCCGGCAACGTTAAACCTTGTTCAGGCCCAACTACATGTGCAATACCTTGACGCACATCATTGATGTCAAACTGGGCAACATTAAAAGTTTTACAGTTGTCATCTAAAGTTTGCACTTGGATACGTGAGGTATCATCTTCAATACCCGCAATACCTTCAGCACGCTCCTTAGTAGAAGTAGGTACGTTATGGTCTGGCGTTGCCACGTTTGCGCTTAAACGCCATGGTTTACGACCTGCAAGTTGTAGACCTTCAAAAGCTTGTGGAGAAGTCACTTCATGCAATAAATGACGATCGATATACAATAATGAAGAGCCATCATCTCGTTGTTTTACTAGATGGTCATCCCACAATTTGTCATACAAGGTTTTTTTTGTTTGGGTTTCCGCTTTTTGGGTTTCGCCTGCCATGTCGATTTGCTCCACTGGACTGGGTAAATTCTTTCGTTAAATCGATTATAACCACGTATTCACATAAATCTAATTTATCATTTTTATTAGTTTAAAAACTTATTGGAATGATATTTAACTGCTGATTTCCGCTGCATTTTAAAGACCATTAATGCGTTTAAAACACGCTCACTTCAATACTTTCAGCAGATGAAACTTTAGAATTTTCTCCGACTTTTTGATCGCTTTCTGCCATTTTTAAACAGTGATTTAGAAATTCAATGATCATAAATTGAATTTTCTCTTTTACATTGCAAATAAGAATCATTATTATTAACTCATTGCCAAGATTTATCAATTTAACAAGGAGCATTCTCATGGCACACATTAACAAGTTCGTCGAAAATAATCAGCGCATGTTCAAAAAAACCTTGAGCTATTACATCATGCATATCACGGTTGCGATGTTGGTTGGTTATTACGTGACAGGCAGTATTGCAATGGCCATTACATTAAGTTTACTTGAACCAACTGTTCAAGCGGTTGCCTTTTTCTTCCATGAAAAAGTCTGGGAAAAGAAAGATAAAGCTGTAGAGGAAAATATCCCCGCTTAATCCAATCCTGCTCCTTGTAAAAAACCACCATAACGGTGGTTTTTTTAATGACCTTAAAACGTTCTTTTACTCTATCCACTTTAACTTTCTATTCATTTCATCCTATAGATTCAATTGTAGACAGAACATCAAAGCTTGGTTTTTTGCTGTAAGGCCAGCTGATCATGCGCCTCAACCAATTGTTCTATCGCAAGAATCAGTTTGTTTTTTGCCGCATTACACTCCGCTGCTGCACGGTTTTCGTCGTCTTCATCATCTGCGATTTCATATATCGCACAGCGCTTTTCGACTGTCCCTTCAAAAATATCCAATAAATTTTTAATGTGTTTAATATCCATCGCCTTCTCCCTGTGAGGTACAACATTGCTAATCGATGCAGCCATGACTGTACCTGTTGCTATAATTATTCACTGAAAAGTATGTTCCCCAAGCCATCAAAACTTGAGTTCATTTTTTTGTTTTAGTTCAATACTGAATTAAAAAGAAACGTCATCGCTCCTCTTTAATTCAAACGGTTGAATTACTTTCCAGCCCTGTATTTTTTATATTATGCATAACTCTGGTTTCGGTTTAAAAAATAACTTTGTAACAGCGCATTTGAGCTGAAAATGTCACAGCCCAATCTTAAATCATGCAGTGACCAAGTACTCAAATAACACTATTGAACCCTGAAAATCCCCTCAGATTTAAAGCGTCATCTGGCTTGAACGCCTAGTTTTAAATCAAAAGATACAACTTTTCCTTTGATTTATTCTTAAAATATTATAACAATGAGACTACGCATAAAAATTCTTTATAGGAATGAAGATGAATCTCGCAGCCTTTGAAGCCTTTGTAAAAGTCATGGAAACTGGTTCGATCTCTTTGGCAGCAGATCAGCTCTTCATTACGCAACCTGCTGTGACCAAGCGTATTCACAGTTTAGAAGAATACTTCGGTGTCAAACTTTTTGAATCCGCGGGTCGTGGTGTTCAAGCGACGCATGCGGCAAACTCTCTCTTGCCAAAAGTAAAAAGCTGGCTGAATGAATTGGGTGATATTCACCATACGCTCAGCCATGAGCAAGGTCAGGTTCAAGGTAAACTGAAAATTGGTACCAGCCATCATATCGGCTTACACCATTTACCGGCGCATTTGCGTCAATATGTACAACAGTTTCCAGAAGTGACCTTAGATGTACACTTTGTTGATTCTGAACAAGCCCATGAGCAAGTTTTAGCTGGCGACTTAGAGTTGGCTTTTTTGACTTTACCGCCACAAGGTGACAGCCGTTTAAAATACATCACGACATGGAATGATCCATTGGTATTCGTGGTTGCGCCTTTCCATCCTTTGGCGCAAGTTGAACATTTAACCTTAGAAGATTTGATCCAATACCCAAGTCTTTTACCTGCGGCGCAAACCTATACCAGTCAAATTACTTTGGCTGAGTTTGAAAAGTATGGCCTGAAGCCCAAAGTCACCATGAGCAATAACTCACTTGAGTCGATTCGCATGTTGGTTTCAATTGGTCTCGGTTGGTCAGTCCTTCCTAAAACATTATTGAACCAAGATTTAAAACAACTGAATTTACCTTCAAACATGAATCGTCAATTGGGCATGGTATGGCACCCAGGCCGTACTCAGTCACTTGCTGCACAAAAGCTGGTTGAATTGATGAAACACATCTAATTCATTTTTTTGCCTACAAAATTCAATTATTAATCAAGCCACCGCTATGGTGGCTTTTTATATTCATCTGTTTAAGCATCTAGAAAAAGCGAATGATTTGATTAGCCAAGTGTTGAACAGTCCTTGTTGAATAGTCATCATATACAATGCAGTGACCTTCAAATCTGCCATCAATATTTGTAGCTTGGCTCAAGGTCAGCAATAGATGCTCTTACTTATTGTGAAAGTTCAACCTCTTTTCACTGATGTTATACAGTAACATCAGAAGTGCAATTTGATTCAAATATAAGAACGATACGCGGCAAGGTCATCCGCAAGTGTTTGAGATAGGACTACTTCTCATCAAAAATGTTTTTGCGATACTTTGAATAATTAGACGGTAGTAAACGAGTTTTGCGGATGACAATGGTTTTGGGTACTTTTGCCGAAACAAAAGTACCTCCAGCCGAAGGCCAATCAATTTATTCAATTCCTAGATGTAAGACTTCGTTGAATAGACTTAAAAATCATTTTAAAAACACGAAATAACTTTTACGTACGTAATATCAGTTTTTCAGTAAAAATGGGATCGCCTATTTCAGCCGATCCCATTAAAAAAACCAAGGAAGACCCGTCAGTTTTACTTCGTCAACGAATCTTCATGTAATGATTCATTCAATTGATCGACAATAATCGCCCATTCACCATCTGACTTAATTTTTTCGGCCAAGAACTGA
Organism: Acinetobacter sp. YH1901134; assembly: GCF_013416965.1. Taxonomy (NCBI): domain Bacteria; kingdom Pseudomonadati; phylum Pseudomonadota; class Gammaproteobacteria; order Moraxellales; family Moraxellaceae; genus Acinetobacter; species Acinetobacter sp. YH1901134. The sequence goes on from NZ_VPEW01000010.1 coordinate 24,892, forward strand.
CGCTGAGCATCTGTCCAATAGTCTGCTTCGGTAATTTTAGTTTGGGCACTGAGTTGATGCGTCACGATAAATAAAGCAATCGCGTCTTCACTCGAATCTAAACCCAGTTGTTCAAATAGATGAGTCATGCGTGGACGTACACTCATTGTCATTCTCCGTGTTAAAACTTATTGTTTATGGATACAAAATTATTCTGTTTTAAGGATATAACACGGAACGGACACGCACTCAATTACAGAATTCTACAGCGGTGAAAATTGAATAAAAGGCAAACTGAGCATAATCATCACGACAGATTGAATAAATACCAACAACAAAGGCAGTCCCCAGTTTACTCCGCCTTCTTCAGCAAACACCTGCTCACTATATTTCGGCTGCTGCATATAGGCTTTGGTCTTTTGCACAGCAAAATCGCTATAAAGCCGCTTTCCGATCCCAGCGAGTATGACGTTAGGAATCAATGACAGCCCCATCAAGACTTGTTCAGGCACACCGATGATGAGCGCCAACATGCTAATCAAAAAACCAACCGCAAAGAATAAGAAGAAATAGCGATACATCTTCCGATAGAGTAACCAATAGGGCCCAAAAATTAGCCCAGCCCAACTCAGGCTACTGTGCTGCCCACCTTGTTGTTCCATGAACTTTAAATAAGAATGAGCACGTGGCCCTATAAAGATTTGAATTAAATGTTTAAAAGAAGTTTCTGTCTGCATATGGAGCGATAGTTCAAATAAGTGAGCCGAAGTTTAATCAAAATGAGACCGAATAAAAAAGCATCTAATGATGCTTTTTTATGTTTATCTTTAGGCTTGAATTGACCAGTCTTGTATGTCCCAACCTTGTTCTTTTGCTAGGACTTCTAAACGGTCATCAGGGTTGATTGCAAAGGCATGATCGGCATATTCCAACAGGAAACGGTCATTAATCGAATCTGAATAGGCCCAAGACTCAGTCACATCACGACCTTCTAGCCATTGATTCAAACGGACTAATTTGCCCTTTTGATAGCACGGAGTATTGATCACTTTACCCGTATATTTACCATCCACAACTTCGGCATTGGTCGCAATAATTTCAGTAATACCAAATTCACGAAAAATCGGTGCAGTAATAAAATCAGACGTTGCGGTGATCCCGACCAATTGATGCCCTGCATCTTGATGGCGCTGAATGGCAGCAAAGCCCTCTGGACGCATTTGCGCACGAATAACTTTTTTCATAAACAACTGATGTAACTCAGTTAAGTAGGCATTATCATGTTGGGTTAAAAACTCAAATACAAATTCGTTATAGGCAATCGGGTCAAGCTGGCCTTTTTTATAATCATCATAAAATTTGTCATTCATGGCACGATGACGAATTGGATCAACCAAGCCTTCATTGACCAAAAACTCCCCCCAAGAATGGTCTGAGTCGGTATTTAATAAGGTGTGATCAAGGTCAAACAGTGCCAATTTCATGAAAATACTCGTAAAAGCTGAAATTTAAGAAAAAAATTGTAAATCTATCTCCGCTAGTCGATAGAAATTCGTTAAGATCATAACAATTTTAACATTTTTACACTTTGCTTTTTCGAGATGGACACAGAAATAAACGTCCCCGTGAGCAAAGTCATAAATTACACAATATTTAGGTAGCCAAATGATCGATTCAGAAGGTTTCCGACCCAACGTCGGGATCATTTTGGCAAACGACATTGGACAAGTTTTATGGGCAAAGCGCATTGGTCACAATGCCTGGCAATTTCCACAAGGAGGTATCCAACATGGAGAAACCCCCGAACAGGCACTTTACCGTGAGCTGAGAGAAGAAGTTGGCTTACTGCCCGAACACGTCCAGGTGATAGCACAAACCCAAGGGTGGTTGCGCTATCGTTTGCCACATCGGTATATACGTACGGATTCAGACCCCGTTTGTATTGGTCAAAAGCAAAAGTGGTTTTTATTGAAACTGACAGCTTCAGCACAGCATATTCAGCTGGATTTGTCAGATCCACCTGAGTTTGATCAATGGCAATGGGTCAGCTACTGGTACCCATTGGGACAAGTGGTGAATTTTAAACGCGATGTATATCGTAAAGCCATGGTGGAACTTTGCAGTCAGCTTCCACAAAAGCCGTAAAAATTTGCTGAATGGATGCAGATTTTTAGGATGAGTGTTGTTATAAATAAAGCAGAATAAATTTTGGAGCAGACACGATGTCGAACATGCAGCTGGATACATTAAGACGCATAGTCCAAGAGATTAATGCGTCAGCCAGTTTGCATGAATCTTTAGACATAATGGTCAATCAAGTGGCAGAAGCCATGCATGTGGATGTCTGCTCAATCTACTTGCTTGATGAACGAAACCATCGTTATTTACTGATGGCTTCTAAGGGTTTAAACCCTGAAGCCGTTGGGCATGTCTCTTTGCATACCAGTGAAGGTTTGGTCGGCTTAGTTGGACAACGTGAAGAAATCGTCAACTTAGACAATGCTCCCAAACACGAACGCTTTATGTATCTGCCAGAAACCGGGGAAGAAATTTACAATTCCTTCCTCGGTGTTCCGGTAATGTATCGCCGTAAAGTTATGGGTGTCTTGGTGGTTCAAAACAAAGAACCTCAAGACTTTAGCGAAGCTGCCGAATCCTTCCTCGTGACCCTATGCGCTCAACTTTCAGGGGTGATTGCCCATGCACATGCCGTCGGCAATATCGAAGTCTTTCGTAAGCCGAATAATCTGCCAGCGTACAAAACCTTCCAAGGCATTTCAGGTTCAGGCGGTATTGCCCTAGGTCGGGCAGTTATCCTATATCCACCTGCTGACTTGGCGTCAGTCCCTGATCGTGAAGCCGATGACATTAGTGAGGAACTCGAATTACTCGACAATGCCATAGACGCAGTTCGCCAAGAAATTCAGTCGCTTGATGAAAAAATGCAAGATGCCCTCATGGCTGAAGAACGGGCATTATTTAGCGTGTTCTTACGGATGCTCGATGCCAATGCCCTCCCCGCGGAAATCAAAAGTGAAATTCGCGACGGTAACTGGGCACAAGGTGCTGTTCGCATTGTCATTGATAAACACATTGCGCTCTTTGCACAAATGGAAGATGACTATCTCCGTGAACGTGTTTCAGATTTAAAAGATCTAGGGCGTCGTATCTTGGCCTTTTTGCAAGAAGCAGATGCTAGTCACCGTGAAATCACCGATGAAAGTATTTTAATTGGTGAGGAAATTTCTACAGCTGCTTTGGTTGAACTCCCAGTCGATAAAATCGCAGCGATTGTGACCACTGAAGGTGCCATGAACTCACACATGGTGATTGTAGCGCGTGCTCTCGGCATTCCTACTGTAGTCGGCGTGACTGAACTGCCGATTAACACCCTCGATGATGTTGAAATGATCGTCGATGCACATCAAGGTCGTGTATTCATCAATCCCCCTCGTCGTTTACGCACACGTTATAAAGAAATTCAAAAAGAAGAAGAGCAAATTGCCAAAGACCTAAAACAATACGAAACCAAAGATGCCATCACCCCAGATGGTGTTGCAGTTCGATTGTTTGTAAATACCGGCTTGATGATCGATGTGGTTCGCGGTGTACAACGTGGTGCCAAAGGTGTCGGCCTATATCGTTCTGAAATTCCATTTATGCTGCGTGATCGCTTCCCAGGTGAAGAAGAACAACGGGCGATTTACCGTCAACAGCTCAGTCATTTTGCCAATAAACCAGTGGTGATGCGTACCCTCGATATTGGTGCAGATAAAGACCTGCCTTATTTCTCGATTGAAGAAGAAAACTCTGCACTGGGTTGGCGTGGGATTCGCTTTACCCTTGATCATCCTGAGATTTTTTCAGCCCAAATTCGTGCAATGCTCAAAGCCAGTATTGGCCTGAACAACTTGCATATTTTGCTGCCGATGGTGACCAGTGTCAGCGAAGTCGAAGAAGCGTTGTATTTGCTCGATCGTGACTGGCAAGCGGTGCAAGAAGAAGAACAGGTGAAAATTACTAAACCCAAAATCGGCATCATGGTCGAAGTGCCGAGTGTGCTATTACAGATCGATGAATTTGCTGAATTGGTTGACTTCTTCTCAGTGGGATCAAACGATTTAACCCAATATTTACTTGCGGTTGACCGTAATAACCCACGTGTTGCCAATGTCTATTCACACTCACACCCAGCCGTCCTTCGTGCGCTGACTCGTTTGGTGCAAGAATGTCATAAATACGACAAGCCGATTAGTATTTGTGGGGAAATGGCTGGTGATCCACTCACCGCTATTTTATTGATGGCAATGGGCTTTAATACCCTATCGATGAGTTCGAGTAATATCCTGAAAGTTCGTAAAGCCATCTGCCATGTGCCGATGCCAGATGCAAAAGAGCTCTTGGATCGTGCCTTAAGCATGAATAATCCACTGATGGTGAAAAGCTTAATGGAGTATTACTTTAAGACTCATGGTCTAGGTGATATGGTGAAATCAGCGACACGAATAGTCAGTTAAATTATAAAAATACAGACCAATAAAAAGGGAGATAATCATTCGAATATCCCCCTTTTTTGTGCTTTGCATAGCCACGTTTTGCATTTTTCTTTCGATCTACAAAAGTTTGGCTTTTGTTAAAATCATTCATGTGTTTTGCCACGAAGTTGCGAACTTCAACTTCTGGCAGGACTTTTTTCTTTGCCATTTGCATTCACCTTTTGCCTATACAGCACCTTCGTGCTGTAGTGCATATATTGGTCTATTTTTAGATTTTTTCAAGCACTTTCCTATGGCTTTTTGATACAGCGTCGTTAGTCCCATGTCCATAAAAAATTGTTTTCCCACATTATTCCCGTCTCCAAAACCCTCTCCCATTAAGAGAGGGAAATACATTGTATTTAACTTGCGAAAGCCCGTTCCAACAAACGCTCTACATCGACCATTTTGGCATCCAACATCCCCACCACTTGCCCGTGTTTAGCGCTATAACGGCTTTGAATAAAACCATTTGCTACATAATCAGGCGCATAGCGTTTCAATAACACCGCTTGTGCAAGTACCGTTAAACGACTGACCAAACTGCGCCCCATAAATTGTAAATCTTCAGGCGATTGATGGAACAACCTGAACAAGTCCTGCAATTCTGTTTGCAAGCTTTCATCTGTACTTACTGTACTGGCCAAATCTTTAAACAGCACCTCAATAGATTCAGGATCACGCCCAATCGCGCGCAGCACATCTAGGCACATAACATTGCCTGAACCTTCCCAAATGGTATTCACAGGTGCTTCTTTAAAAATGCGCGCCATGATGCCGTTATCGACATAGCCATTACCACCAAAGACTTCCATCATCTCACCAGTTAGTTCGACTGCACGTTTACAAATCCAAAACTTAGCTGCTGGGGTCATAATGCGTTTCCATGCCACAGACAAGGCATCATCTGATTCATAGCACTGCGCCAAATGGAAACTGAGCTGCGTCGCTGCTTCACTCTCTAAAGCCAAATCTGCCAAAACTGCACGCATTAAGGGTTGTTCAATCAAATGTTTACCAAAAGCCTGACGCTGACGGGTATAGGCAATGCATTGCACCAAAGCTTGACGCAGCATGGCGCTCGAACCGACCGAACAGGTCAGACGGGTGTAATTCGCCATTTCAATAATGGTTGGAATGCCACGCCCTGCCTCACCAATCATAATGCCCCACGCATTTTTGAATTCGACTTCCGAGCTTGAATTACTGCGGTTACCGACTTTTTCTTTTAGGCGTTGCACCTGAATATTATTCTTCGTGCCATCTTCCAACCAACGTGGCACAAAGAAACAAGCCAAGCCATCTTGTTCGGTTTTTGCCACCACCAAATGCGCATCACACATTGGTGCAGAGAAAAACCATTTATGCCCTGTCAGCAAATAAGCTTTGCCTCGTCCTGTTTCTGCCATAGGCACAGCTATAGTTTCATTAGCACGTACATCTGAACCGCCCTGCTTTTCAGTCATGCCCATACCGAGCCAAATCGACTTTTTCTGCGCAATCGGTACATCGCGTTCATCATATTCAGTCGATAGTAGTTTCTCTCCAATTTTGGCCCACAGTTCAGGTTCACGCTGAATGAGTGGAATACTGCCGAGTGTCATTGAATTTGGACATAAATTGCCGCACTCGACCTGACCTGCTAAATAAAAACGTGCTGCCCATTCCACCCATTTTGCCTTGGAATTTGGCTGATTAAATGGATGTGCATGGGTATCAAACTGGCGGTTGAGTCCCATCCATTTATGCCATGAAGGATGAAACTCGATAAAGTCAGTACGGCGGCCTCGCGCATCGAAGGCATGTAAAATTGGGGTATGTTTGTTGGCTAAAGCCCCATGCTGAAAGTATTCACTCGAACCTGCCACTTTGCCCATTTCGCATAAAGTCGGCTGATCATGGCTGCTGCAGCGTTTTAAGATTTCATGTAAAACCGTATCGCTTGAAAATAGATTGTAGTTTTCTAGTTCATCAAATTGGTTGCTGATTTGATGCGTCATCCATGGCTGTTCTAATGTATTCATCGTCTATATTTTCCACTTGTTCTTGTTGGCTTTTCATTTCAGTATAGAGAAAATTTAAAGCATAGACGTTCGGTTTTCAGCGCTTAACAATATGAAGAATTCAGCCATTCAGATACGGCGTAAGCCTCGTCAATCACGTGCAAAGCTCACCCAAGAAGCCTTACAGGAAAGTTTTGTTCGGCTTTTGCATGAGCGCCCTGCCGACAAAATTACCATTCGTGAAATTACCGACCTTGCAGGCGTTGGCTTAGGGACATTTTATGAATATTTTTCTAAGAAGGAAGATTTGATTGCGCTAACCATTCATTTGCATGTGAAACACAATGCCGAACAGATGAAAACTTATGCACAATCGCTGATCAAGTTATCCACAGATTTGGATTTTCAAGAGTATTTACAGCAAATCATCCACTTTCAAATTGAGCAAATTCAAGCGCAGCAGTTTTTATGGTCCCAGGTGTTTTTATTGGAACGGCGGATTTCAGATATTGAAAGTTACCGTAAAAGTTATGTCATGATGGTGCAAATGTGGCAACACATGCTTAAGCCTTTTATAAATAACGAGGAAAAGCTCAAGCCAATGGCTTTAAATATACAAAGAGTGTGTTATGGCTTTGTGTCGCAAAGCTTGTTGATCGTACCCAACTTTACTGAATGGGATGAATTAAAGCGAGATATAATTCATATGTTGCGCGATTAGACTTCGCGGACAAGTCTAATGACGTTTCAAATGCATCGGTGAATAAAATAAAGTCATGTTATTTACAAAAAAACCGGCTCTTAAACCAGTTATTTTAGATATTTAGGAAATTCATTTTTACGGTAGAAGAAAATCATTCATCACTTGGTTCATCCTTCAATAAAAGTGCTTTAGAAGTTAAGCTTTTATTGCCAGCTTACTTATCTCATTTATACGCCTTTGCAATGCTGGCCAGTTGTAAGCTCTTTAAAAATTCAGCCGTATATTTTGGACTATGGCCTAATGCACCCCGAGGATAGCCATTTGGGATCGCCTGATAACTACTGGCAATTTTTTATTTGCACATTTTCTCGTAATAACTTTGAGTACCAAGGTGATCAACAAATGGTCTGCGGCGCCTTAAACAAACATCAGTGTTACGGTTAGGGTCATATATTCAATCGACTGCCGTTTTAAATAGCTTAGGGATGGCCTTAAGTCTGAATTTTTTAAAAGATTGGCTGAGGTGCTTGTTTTAACTCAGTTTGTAGTTCTGACAAACAGCGTTTACGGGCCTGATTTAATAAAGACCGCATATCTGGACTAACCAGTTGATTTACATTGATCGATGGATCTGCTGCGGCTGCTCCCAACAACACGATTGGGAAAAATGCCGCTACATTGGTATCTGGATTTGGATTGGTTTCTACGTATTCAGCAATACATTCATATTGATAACCACCCGGTGCCAAGGGTATTGCAGCTTTAAGATTCAATTCAAGCGCATCTTTTTGTCCCTGAGCTGCAACCGCAATCACAGCTGCACCACCTTGACTATGCCCCATCACCATCCAGTCTTTATTAAATTGCCACGGCTTCCAAGAATGCAGTGCATGTACAGAATCCACCACATTATAAACTTAACTGACTACATTCATATGAGGGTGCAGTTTTGGCTTACCCAGTCCTTATAATCTGTTGCAACCACTACATAGCCATGCCTCAAACAACTGTCGATTGCATCATCTATGACTAGTTGCAAACTATATACAGGCCCATTGTATAATCACTTGAAGGAGCACTTGTATCAGCCACACAGTCGTGCCATGTGCTCATGCCAATACGTTCCAGTCTTGTTTAAGTGCTTATCCTTTTGGGCGTAAAATATATCCCGAGATCAAAATGGGTTCGCCATTACCCCCCAACTACGATATGCAATCATGTAAGGTTACCTTGTATGTTGATATGATGTAGGAATCGATTCACGCTGGAGTGACAACACCTGACCTGACAACAATAAAGATAGGTGTGCCAACTAGCATCACCCCATAAAAATTTATTTACAATTTTCTAAAACAACTTAGACCACTTGCCAATATTTCTTCAGCTATATTTTTAGCTTATTTTAAGTATTAAATAATGTCTTTAATGTTGAAAAACTCTCCAATATTAATAGCTCAAAAATGTCTTTCATTAACTAGAATCAGCTAAGAAAACCTATATTAAGGCCAAAATCCATAATAAAAATATGGATTTAATTAGTTCGTCCTCTTCTACCTATCATAGCAACATATTTGAGTTTAATTCATGGATAAAATATTAAAACAAAATATATAAATAAATAATATAAATTCAATAACTTAATCAATCGAATTAACCATTTATACAAAACTATTTTTCCATTTGTCAAAAGCCACAGAAAGCTTTAGAGTCAATAAGTATATAAAGATTTTTAAGCTTTTAACGGCTACAGTTTTATGACTTATCTTCGATTGATTGCTGCTTGAAAAATTTTAGAATGAGAGAAAAACTGTTGTCACATTGTCACTTTAAAATGAATTAACAAAACGGTTAATGTCATGTGCTGTTGAGCGTGTTATCAATTTAAAGGTTATAACTCCCAACTTTAATACATGATTATAATAATGGAGATACTCAATGAGCGACGACGTTAAAAAATGTCCTGTCACCCACCTAACAACTGATGCTGGTGCTCCTGTTGTAGATAATCAGAACAGTATGACGGCAGGTGCACGTGGTCCTTTGCTTGCCCAAGACCTATGGCTTAATGAAAAACTCGGTAATTTCGTTCGTGAAGTAATTCCAGAGCGTCGTATGCATGCCAAAGGTTCTGGTGCTTTCGGTACGTTTACCGTGACCAACGATATTACCCAATATACCCGCGCTAAAATTTTCTCAGAAGTTGGTAAAAAAACTGAACTTTTTGCTCGTTTCTCTACCGTAGCGGGTGAGCGTGGTGCTGCAGATGCAGAACGCGATATTCGTGGTTTTGCCCTTAAATTCTATACTGAAGAAGGTAACTGGGATTTAGTTGGTAATAACACCCCTGTCTTCTTCCTACGTGATGCTCGTAAATTCCCTGACTTAAATAAAGCAGTGAAACGCGATCCTAAAACCAATAAGCGTAGTGCAACTAATAACTGGGATTTTTGGACTTTACTACCTGAAGCTCTACACCAAGTTACTATTGTGATGTCTGACCGCGGTATTCCAGATGGTTACCGTCATATGCATGGTTTTGGTAGCCATACTTTCAGTTTTATTAATGCCAATAATGAACGCTTCTGGGTTAAATTCCACATGCGCACTCAACAAGGCATTAAAAACTTAACCGATGCTGAAGCTGAAGCGATTATTGCCAAAGACCGTGAAAGCTCACAAACCGATCTGTTCAATGCAATTGAACGCGGCGATTTTCCAAAATGGAAAATGTACGTTCAAATCATGCCTGAACTTGATGCAGAAAAAGTACCTTATCACCCATTTGATTTAACCAAAGTATGGCCTAAAGGCGACTATCCGTTGATTGAAGTGGGTGAATTCGAACTCAACCGTAACCCTGAAAACTATTTCCAAGATGTTGAACAAGCCGCTTTTGCACCAAGTAACTTGGTGCCGGGCATTAGTTTTTCACCTGACCGTATGCTGCAAGCGCGTTTATTCAACTATGCTGATGCTGCACGTTATCGCGTGGGTGTAAACCATTACCAAATTCCTGTAAATGCACCACGTTGCCCTGTTCATTCCAACCGTCGTGATGGTCAAGGCCGTATGGATGGTAACTATGGTGCAACACCGCATTATGAACCAAACAGCTTCAGCCAATGGCAAGAGCAACCACAATACAAAGAACCACCATTGAAAATTACTGGTGATGCTGACTTGTGGGATTATCGTGAAGATGACAGCGACTATTTCAGTCAACCACGTGCATTATTCAACTTAATGAATGATGAACAAAAACAAGCATTGTTTAATAACACTGCTGGCGCAATGGGCGATGCACTCGACTTCATTAAATACCGTCATATCCGTAACTGTTACGCATGTGATCCAGCTTATGGTGAAGGTGTTGCAAAAGCATTAGGCTTAACTGTAGCGGATGCGCAAGCTGCTCGTGCAACTGATCCAGCTCAAGGTAATCCAGGCTTGCTTTAAGTTTTATCTTTGAATAAAAAAACCACCTTTTAAGGTGGTTTTTTCTTGGCATTAAATATTCCAATTACCTTCTATTAATCCTTAAACAATCAATTTTTTGCCTTCATGCATGGTTAAAAATGGATTCATTAACTTTGATGTTTTTCGCATTGCATGATGTAAGTCATGTTCAGGTTGGTCTCTAGCTTCATCAGTCAACTGGAAAGTCCGATAATGCATTGCCAATGAACATTTTGACTGTAAATCTTTATGCGCCTGAAAAGCTTCTTCGGGATTCATGTGCAAATATTTCATTAAACGACGTGGCTCATAAGCTCCAATCGGTAATAACGCTACTCGGGGTGCACCTAAGCGTGTATGGATTTGTTTGAAATGTGCGGCATAACCCGTATCTCCAGCAAAGAAGAAATGTCCTGTACTATGCACGATGGAAAAACCTCCCCATAAGGCATGATTTTGATCTCGCCAACCACGACCTGAACCATGCTGTGCAGGCGTATAAACGATACGCAAATCTTCAAACATTTCCGATTGCCACCAATCAAGTTCAATGACATTGAAATGTGTGGGTAAATAATAAGCATTGCCTAAACCAGTATAAATCGGCATAGCGAATTGTTCATGTAACCAATTCAAGGTTGCTAAATCCATATGATCATAATGATTATGGCTTAGTAAAACCCCATGAATTGTAGGTAATTCTTCTAAGGCAATTCCTGCAGGACAAGCACGTCGTGGTCCAGTCCCTTGACGTGGGCCTGCATACTCCGCCCATACAGGATCGGTCAAAAAATTATATGGCCCAATTTGAATCAAGACCGTCGCATGTCCGACAAACCAAACCAACCAATCATCCATTTTAGCCAATGGCCGATTGTGTGGAATGCTACGCGAAGAAGCAAAAAACTGTTGGTATTCTTGCTCACGATCTACTTTCCATGTATCGCTTTTACGCGTCATGATCCATTTCAGCATATCTTTACGCGTAAACGCATCTGGATTTTGAAGGGTATTAAAGAATTTTTCCCCATTAAAATGGTCAGTTGCCAGATAATCAAATACAGGCTTCGTCCACGTATGTTTCATACAGCTTTTAGTACTGATTTGAAACTGTGCTGATTGAGTTTTTTGATTCATGTGTATTTAAAATTCATTCACTATGCTGACAAACCTTGCAAAGTATTTAACCTCGCAGACCTATTGATCAAGACGACCTTTCATGCGCTCAAGCCAAACCTTCCGAGATTGAGGCTTGACAAAGAGTGCCACAATTTCAGGATGAAGCTGTTTAATTTGTGCTTCAATTCTGTTGACACAAGCTTCTATATCATCTGACGTTAAATTATCTTTAAACTCAAGACTCAAAGATGCCAAAACTTGATGTGCACCCATCTGCTCTGTTAACACCCCATTGGCAGAATGCACTGCTGAATCTTGCTCTGCAACCATCAAGACATTATGCCTCAATTGTGGGTCAGCAGTTTCTCCCATGAGCAATCCTTTAGTCTCACGTGCAAGTAAAATTGCTGAAATAGCGAGTACAACCCCAATTAGAATTGATGCCAGACCATCAAGCATTGGCATATTCAGCGCGTGTGATAAATAGATACCGATCAGGGCAATAAACAGACCAATCAGCGCTGCTGAATCTTCAAATAACACGGTAAATGTCGTCGGATCTTTACTGCGTCGAAATGCTTCAAAATAGCCCTGTTTCCCTTTGATTTTACGAAATGCTTTCAATGCCACAAACCAAGAGGTCCCTTCACACAAAATCGCAATACCTAATACGATATAGTTAATCATCGGATTTTGCATTTCTTCGGGGTGATAAATATGACTAATCCCTTGATAAATCGACACGATCGCACCCAAAGCAAAGACCATCAACGCCACAATAAAAGCCCAAAAATACAGCTCTCTCCCATAGCCAAACGGATGGCGTGCATTTGCTGGCTGCTGCGATTTTTTCATACCGTAGAGCAGTAAGATTTCATTTAAAGTATCAACCACAGAGTGAATAGCTTCACTCAACATGGCCGAACTATTCGTGATATAGGCAGCGACAAACTTCACCAGTGCAATCGCTAAATTGCCGAAGAGCGCTGCATATACCACGATTTTGTTAGATTCAGACATTTAAAATTGTCCTAAATTTATTTTTATCAAACAGATCTATTTGATTTTATAGCTCATTCCATAGTACTCAAACTGACTGTAGCTGTTGTTTGTTATTTTGTTGTTTTTACACCAACTGTCGATTGTTTCGACAATGCCATCATGTTCAATGTGAAACACGCTCTTTAGCGCAAAGGTATAGAAAAAAAAGGAAGCCGCAGCTTCCTTATAATTCTGTAGATGTACACGGTTCAACGTACTTTATTAAAATATTGCTCGCGCCACTCTTTCCAAAAGTACATCACAATACCAAACATCACGACCACGATTCCAACAAAGGCATTGGAGCTAATATGTTCACTGTTCAACGTCGCTCCCAAAACCAATGCTATGACAGGTGTCATCACATTACTGAGTGACACCGTTGATGCCGCCAAACGTTTGATCAGCCAGAAGTAACACAGCATTGCCACAATAGATGACATGATCATGGTAAAGACAAAACCTATCATGGCACGGCCACTTGGCAATTCGGTTGGAAAATGCTGCCAAATAAATGGAATGATGAGTACCGAACCCAAGGCAGAAACAATCAGAGAACCTGTTGCCTGAGACATCGGTTTTAACGGTGCGTTAATCTGTTTCACCCAAAAAATCGAACTGATATATGACACCATACTGATTAGCATCAGTACAACGCCAATTGGATTGACTTTGCTATCAGCAGAATCTGCAAAGACAAAAGTTAGACCACCCACTGCAACCGCCATGCCCAACCACTGCAAAGCGACCAATTTATGTGTTTTTAAAATTACATGGCCAATCAAACCGGCAATTAAGGGTGAAAAACCAAAAATCAGTGCCATTAAACCAGAGGTGAGATAATTGGCTGCCAGATAAATAAATAACTGTGCGCCAATCAAATTCAAACTCCCTGCCACATAACTTTTTAATGAGGTTTCATCAAACGGCAAAGGATCACGCATCAATTTCAACAAAAACAGCGCAATAATAGATGCACCGAAGTAACGGATAATCAACACCCACATCGGATGTATTTCCTGTACACTCCACACAATCGCGAGCGGCGTCGTCGCCCAAATCAGTACCAAAAGAGCATATATACTTGCCGTCAGCGGCAGTGAAGATTTCATTTCATTCTCAAATTTGATTGTTCTAACGACTTAACCTGAAACCCACTATTCAGATCTGGAACTACTCGTAAGACCAGTAACTAATAAAGTTTAAGACCAATTATTGCTCTCCACTTTATCAACTAAATTGGAGGCGGTATGAATGCCACCGATCGTTTGGGGTATATGGACTTCTCCTCAAACGATCAATAATCTCCCCTAGCCCCTCTTTAAAAAAGAGGGTAACCATCCAAAAGAAATCCATTCTTCACAAAGACTACTCCCTCCTTTGAAAAAGGAGGGCTGGGGAGGATTAAAACCGTTGAATAGATCTACATAAGCTAAAACTATATACATGGACTACAAAATAGCTTTATAAGTGCGATGCTAAAACTAAAGACATAAAAAAAACAGACCTACGTTACCGCAAGTCTGCTCATCTTAGACATTCAGCTTACTTTACAAGTTTACGTAAATCTTGGCTTAAATCTAAATATTTATCCGCTTCAAACGCTGCATTCTTGCTAATCAATTTTTTCAAATGACGCATCTCTTTTGCAGCATTCACCGTAATACCACCAACAATGACACCGTCAGTTACACCAAACAATACAAATGAAGACTCAGCCGCCAATTCAGGATTAACTTCGCCACGTGCAATCCATTCGCTTGCAGCCATATCACCCACAAATTGATAGTTGATATTCAATTGATCTGTCCAGAACCACGCTGGATTTGGGGTTGGATGTTCAACACCCATTACATGACGAGCAAAGATACCTGCTTGAAGATTGGCATTTTCCCAAGTTTCGACACGACGGTGGTTACCACAGTCACGAAGCTGAGTCGCAACATCACCCGCTGCATAAATATCTGGATGTGAAGTTTGGCAGTTATCATTCACTTTAATAGCAAAATCAACGTCTAAACCTGCATCAACCGCAAGTTGAGCATTTGGCACAATGCCAATACCATAGATCACTGCATCGGCACGAAGTTCTTCACCGCCTTCAAGCGTGATCACCACTTCTTCACCATCAAGCTTACAGTCAGCAATAGAAGTCGAAAGACGAACATCTACACCTGCAAGACGTTGTTGAGCCAATAAGAATTCGCTCAATACGCGTGGAGATGAACGCCCCATCACCATTGGACCCATTTCAATCACGGTCACGATACAGTCTTTAGAACGTGCTGAAGATGCAAGCTCAAGACCAATCACACCACCGCCGATCAATACAATACGGCGACCCGCTTGTAATACAGGCACCAATGCTTGTGAATCTTCAAGGTTACGTAAGGTATAAACGTGTTTACCCAAAGCATCGAAATTCGGTAAACGGCGTGCTGCACCACCGGTTGCTAGAAGCAACTTGTCAAATGCAACAATTTCGCCATTTTTCAGTTCAACTGTTTTCGCATCGCTATGGATTTTCACAACGCCATTGCCACGAATATGTTCAACACCGAGTTCTGCCAATTTTTCTTCTGACAGAATTTCGATTTTGGTCTCTTCAGGTTTTAGAATTACGTCTTTAGACAAAGGCGGACGTTCATAAGGAAGATGTGTTTCATCACCCACCAAAATGATTTTGCCTTCATACTTGTTCGCACGGAGTTCTAAAATGGCGCTAGCACCAGCTTGACCAGCTCCAACAATAACGATGGTTTCGATACCATTTTGGCTCATGGGTTTGTTCCTTATTTCAATTCTGCAGATACGATGCCGAAGCCCGCAATCCACTCACTAATATCTTCGTAGCAATGTGTTGTCATGTCGTATTCGCCCACTTCATGTAGTGCAGCAAAAGCAGCCATCCAAGAACGAACTTCTTGACCGCCACGACCGCCTTCAACACGAATTTCAGCTTCAGTCATCGCTTCAATGGCAGCAAAGTCAGCTTTGGCGAAAGTATCAAGCAATGCACGATCCCATTCTGGGTTTAAAGGCACTGCGACAGAAGTATCACCCGCTGCGAGTTTTTGACCGACAGCAATGATTTTGCCTTGACGTGTATTACGTGCCTCTTCAGTTGGATTACGACCTGCAATCAGGAACTCTTCCACTTCTGGTGGAACTGAACCCATTTGCGGCGTTGGTGGATCATGAGACAAACCACCTGTACCCAAAACAAGTACACGTTCATTCTCTAAGTTCAATGATTTAATGAACTGACCGACTGCACGACCCAAAGCGACTGTACGCTTGGTTGTTGGCATCGGTGCAGCTGCACCATTGATAAAAATTGGAATCGTTGGATAACGATCAAGCTTGCCACCACAAAGGAAATGTAATGGTTGAGTCACACCGTGGTCTGCCTGCATACGATAAGAGTATGCAACATCGACACCTTCATCCAATACGCGACGAACCAGACTAATTGCTGTTTCTTCAGGCACATTAATGTGGTCATTGTCTTTACCATAATCCCAATCACCTGCTGCTTTGGCACGAATACCGACGCAGAAAGATGGCATGAGGTCATAGAAGAAACCATTGAAATGGTCTGGACCAAAAGTAATGATCAATGTTGGATTATAGTCTTCAACTTCTTTAGCGAGTTTGGCAAAAGTTTCGCGAACTTTTTCCTCTTTGTATTTCTCTTGCGGAGAAGCGAATTCCATTAGGGGACTGTGCGATGCACAAATAAGTTTAACGGCCATGGGTGACTCCTAAACGGAAGGCAGCCAAGACGGCTGCCGAGTAAGTCCTTTACGTATTTGGCGAATTAAATCTCGTCAAAGAAGCCAGCACGTGGTTGACGTAAACCACGGATACCCAGACCACATTCAGCATTAATTAAAACACCAGTTAATGGGCGGTTGTTTTGACGAGAAGCCAATAACACGTATGAACCAGTCATATCTTCAGGTTCGGGTAAGAAATTGAGCGGCATGCCGCGTGCAATCTTCTCAGGATCACGTGCATCGAGTAGACCGAGGTTTTCTTGGCCTAAAGACGCAGCGCCTTTGATGTTGACATTCATACCCGACGGAGCAACAGCGTTCACTCGTACTTTAGGCGCAAGCTCGTAGGCTAATTCTTTCATGATCCCAACGCCAGCATGCTTAGACGCTGTGTATACAGGGCCTCCGCCTGCCGAATACAGTGCTGAGTTAGACAAAGTAAATATGATAGAACCTTCCGAAGCTATCAATGCATCAAGTGCAGCTTTGGCACCTAAGATGAGAGATTTGGTGTTAATACCCATAATCTCATCAAAAGCTTTTTCCAGCTGTTCACCCGATGTATTGACGATATCTGCGTAATGATCCCAGATACCTGCGTTTCCGACGAAACAGTCAAGTTTGCCATAATGTTCTACAGTTGCTTGAACTGCACGAACATTATCCTCATAGCTGGCTACATCTCCTGCGATCGCAAGCACGCGGTCACCAAAATGTTCTTTCAATGCATCAACTTTCGATTGAGAACGTTGAAGAACAGCAACTTGTGCACCTTCTTCTAAGAAACGTTCAACCAATGCCCAGCCTAAGCCTGAACCACCACCGGTAATAAGTGCAACTTCGCCTTGTAGCCAACCCATGATTACTCTCCTGCCATCTCTACGTATAAAGCACCATCTTCAACAATCACTGGGAATGTCTTGATAGGATCTGTTGCTGGTAAGCATAATGCTTGACCAGTTTTCAAACAGAATCGAGCCGAATGAAGTGGACATTCAACAGTGCCATCATCTTCAAGGTAACCTTCAGACATTGAAGCATTACCATGTGAACAACGGTCGTTCATCGCGAAAAATTCGCCATTGTTGTTGAATACTGCAAGCGCATCGATACCGTTAACGCCGCAATCTACTTTCAATGCTTCGCCTTCGTCTAATTCGTCAACTTGGCAAACAAAAATCTTATTCATTAGAAGAACACGCTCAGGTTATGTGAGTTGTAAGTCACCTGATCAAGGGTAATCTTACGGTTGAAGATTTCGAAACCTTGCTCAGTGTCAACTTTGCGGATCTTGTCGTGACGCTTACCACAGTAGATTGTTACATCTTTCTCTTTCTGGGTGCGGTACAACAAGTACGTTACGTAAACGTCGTATTCGCCTTCAACTTCAGTCGCTTCAACAATCACATTTGAAACCATGTGTGTTGTACGTGAAGGAGGTTCTTCAGCCCAAGCCATACCTGTCTCTAAACGAGCTACACGGCGTTCCAACAAATCTTTAGTATCATTAAATACCCAAGTTGTTGGCGGCTCAATCGAACGACGACGGTCACGTGTTTGCGCGTTTGGTGTTGTGCGTAACGTATAAGAAATATCTTCCGCTAATACAGCTAACCAATCGCGGAACTTCCAATCGTCAAGCAATTTTGCTTCACGATAAAGAAACTGACTAATTTGGTGATGGAGTTCTAAACTAATTTGACTCATTTCATAAGCTCCTTCTCATATTCGTCAGCCGCAGCTTCAACGTCTTCCCATTTTTCATGAATCAATAGGTCAGCCCAACGACGGTACATACCACGTGCAGCTGTTTCTGAGAAAATGTAGTTGGTGATACCAGGGATACCATCTTCACGTACTTTCTCGTTACCTTTACCCATTTCCATAATGAGTTTGTTTTGACGGGCTTTATAACCACGTAAAACTTTTTGAATTTCAATCCAGTTCTCAGAGTCATCTTGCTCAAGGAAACCAGCAGGACCGAAGGCACGTGTTGCAGAACGTTCAAATGCTGCTTGTACATCTTCTGGCGCGTCCGCATCACAGATACAGAATGCCCATACTTCAGTCTTGTTTGGACCACGTGGGTGCCATACACGAAGCGTTGCAGTACCGTTCAACCAAGATAGTGTTGGGAACATGGTGTTGTGACCAGCAAGACGCAGTGCACGAGTTTCACCTAGGCGTTCCTTCACTTCTTCATACGTTTCACGGAAGTAGTTTGCTACTTCACCATCCACCCATACGTTTGCGTCTGGTTTCTCAGTGAAGAAGAAGCCTGAACCGTGACCACGTGAACCGTATTGAATCGCGTCTTTGGCAGTTTCCCAAACTGGACGGGCAGTTTGTGCAGCACCTAATTTCTTAGAAGATTCATCATCTGGTTTAGCACCAAGCACCTGAATCGCAGATGCATGAGAGAACAACGCGTGGTATTGGTCAGAAGCGAACTGTTCAGCTGCAAATTTCCAGTTACAGTCGATTTCCCATTTGTGTACACCACCAACGATCACAGTACCACCTTCACGACGGTCTACAACGCCGTCCAGGTACCAAGCGATATCGCCCATGTATTCTTCTAGATCTGGAGTTGTTTCATCCCAGCAGCCGAATACTAAGCCTTTGTATGATTTAACGCGGTTAACTTCTACCAGACCCCATTGCTCTTTACATGCACCATGTGGGTAAGCACGATCTTCAAGCGGGATATCTTTTAGAGAACCGTCAATACCGTATGACCAGCCGTGGTATGGGCAAGTGAACGCACGTGTATTACCACAGTCCGCGAAGCTCACACGCATAGAGCGGTGACGACATTGGTTTAAGAATGCTTTGATTGAGCCATCTTTTTGACGTGCCACGATGATTGGATCTTCACCCATATAGGTATTGAAGAAATCGCCGGCTTTAGGAATTTGGCTCTCATGGCATAGGAATAACCATGTACGACCGAACACACGTTCTAATTCAAGTTCGTAAATGTCTGGATCGGTATAGATAGATGGCGTGATACGTCCATTTTGTGCATCGACTAAAGCATCGATTTCGCGCACATCAATTTTTCCACTCATGAAAAGCTCTCCTGTGACCATAAGGCACAAAGTAATAGACTCAACTTTTCAACGATGATGGATTTTAGAGCGATATTCGGGAAATATTTATTTTGTTTTAATTAAGAGATTTTATGGATTATTACGGTAGATTTTTTTTATAGTATTTTTTTTAAATTATCGAGAACACCATTTATTTCGTGAATGGCAAAATAATCCTCACGCAATAGTTGTTTATAGATTATACTGAACAAACTTCTAAGTAAGACATTTTTTGGATTACTCCACGGGTTGATTATATGGAATTACGACACTTACGCTACTTCATTACTGTTGCTGAAGAACTCAATTTCAGTAAAGCTGCGTTAAAACTTTATACTGCTCAACCTTCTTTAAGCCAACAAATTAAAGATCTTGAAGAAGATGTCGGCGTAAAATTGTTACACCGGACTAAACGCAAAGTTGAGCTCACAGAAGAAGGTGCCGTATTTCTAGAACAAGCACGTTTGACACTAGCTCAAGCAGACAAGGCCGTAGCGATGGCACGTCAGGTTTCACAAGCCAAACAACAGATGCTACGGATTGGTTTTGTGCCTGTCGCAGAGATGAAAATCTTCCCTTATGTACTGCCTAATCTACGTGTTCAAAACCCAGAACTCAAAATTGAATTACTTAGTTTAAATAATCGCGATCAGATGAAATTGCTACAAAAAGGTGAACTAGATATCACTTTTACTCGCAATAACTTTCATAGCGACGAAATTGAAAGTCAGTTTGTACTACGTGAACCATTGATCTTTATTTTACCCAAAGATCACCCTTTAGCGAAGTACGAACGTATTCCAGTTAAAGCATTGAACGGTATTGATTTTATCATTCCTGCACGCGAACAATCAGGCACATTGCATGAAGCCATTTTAGACTTTGCTTCAAACCATGGCGTTCAATTTAATATCGTGCAAAAAGCCGACAATATCCTGTTTAACATTAACTCCATCGGCATGGGTTTAGGCTGCACGATCCTACCGGGATACATCGCGCCATTGACCATGAACAATACTGTGATTCGTCCTTTAGATGTCGAATTACCGTATCTAGACCTGTACGTAAGTTACCGAAAAACGGCGAGTTCTGTGGCTGTAGATAAATTCCTTGAACTGCTAACCAAAGTTTTTTATCTCGATATCAATCGCGAACAGCGTTAATTTTCGCCAAGTCATAATTTATAGATATAGCACCATTATTTTTGAAATAAATAATGGTGCTTTTTTTATGGCTAAAAAGTCGCTTTTTTAATCGTTTAAATGTTTTAATCGACGCATTTTATCTATCATGCATATCGACTTGATGGAAAATAACTTATAAATTTTAGTTTAGACATTGATAAAAATTGCTAAAAATAGCCGATTTACAACTTAAGTCTAATAAATAATTCCCCTTCCCCAACCATTTAGATGAGCTTATTTTATGCCTTTTTACTGATTTAGACCGTACACTGTCGACCTTTTAATGAGAATAATACTCATTTAAAGTATTTCTTTCAAAAGATTTATATAAAAAAAAGGATGGCAAAACCATCCTTTTTTTGAATTTCATGTCAGTGACAAGAAATTACACACCACGCGCTTTTAAATAATCTTTAATCACGGTGTTGAATTCTTCTGCTTTTTCAACTTGTGACCAATGACCACATTGGCTAAAGATATGCGCATCAGCATGAGGAACGGTATTCAAAATATCCCACGTACGAGATACAGGAATCACCACGTCTTGTACACCGTGAATCAACAATACTGGCACAGTAATGTCTTTCATTTTTTCGAAGTCGAGTGGGAATTCGAAACGGTCACGGTCGCGTGCGCCAACAACATCCATCAAACGATTTGATGCATAGTCATTTGCAGCAGATGCAAAACGTACTTTTACCAATTCATCTGTGATCAAGTCTTTGTTTACAACAAACATAGACAAGGTTTTCTTGATGCCTTCTTCGGTTAATACAGGGTTCGCATGTGCTTTAAGTGCTGCAGTTTGTTTCGCGCCGCCTGTACCCATAGACACGATACCCAATACACGTTCTGGATAGTCCAAAGCCATTTGGAATGCTAACCAGCCACCGAGTGAGTTACCCACTAACCAAGTTTTTTCAATACCTAGGGCATCTAACGTACGTACAGCGTGATCAACCCAAGCACGGATACCATAAGCAGTATTCGGTGCAACAACAGTTTGACCATAACCAATCGTATCGATAGCGATACAACGTGCTTGTTCACCAATTTGTGGAAGGTTTAACCACCAGTTTGCAGCAGCAGATACACCTGTACCTGAACCGTGTAAAAATAGAATTGGTGTGCCTTCACCCACTTCGTGGTAATGCGTTAATTCGCCTTCAGCAGTTTCAATCCATTTATCTTCTAAACCAAAGAATGAATCAGTTGTATAGTCAGGAATCTGAACAGTGCTCATACATGCTCCTCGTATTGCGTAGAGCTTATGTTTCAATCCATAACGGATTTAAACACAAGGGGGACTCTTTTGGATTTTGTGGTTTTTACAGTCTCATATTACCTGTTCAGCCACTGCTAACTGATACATATTTACGATCATAAACAACAAATAGACTATAATTTAAGTTGTTGTTTTTTAAATATATAACTCAAAAATATATCCATAAAATCTTTGAGGTATTTCTTTTTTAAATAACCCAGCAAATAAAAAGGGAAGCAATGAATCCACTTCCCTCTTTTTTATCCTGAGAAATTAGAACTTATAGGTATAAGTTGTCGCGACACGGTACTCTTGCAAGTCAGATTTGTAATCGAAATCGGCATCGATATACATTGCCTGGAAGCCTAAGCCCTTCAACTTACCTTCAGGCACGGTGTAGTTCACAATTAAGTTCAATTCATCTGACTTCTGATCTTTAAGACCAGCAATTTCTGCATCTGAACCTGTGAAATACACAGCAGTTGTATTTAAGCCTTTCACACCCATTTCTGAGAAATCATAGCCATAAGTAAAGCCCCATGATTTTTCATTTTTTGCAGTAAATGTTGCTATACCCCAGTTGACTAAGTACGGCTGCGGCACCCATCCACCCAGTGTTGGGAATGCATTATCACCAAACATTTGTTGATAACTCAAACCAAAGGTATGCGAACCGTAATTCACTTTCGCACCAACCGATAACGCTTGGTTATCAATTTCGCCATATAGTTTGTCACCCGAATCCGAGTTATCAAAGTAACGAATATGGCTATCCAGTTTGGCTTTGTCACCTAACTTGGTTTTATAGTTCGCGCCGACATATTGCTGTGTGTAAATGTCTTGAACATCGGCATACCAATAGCTACCACCAATTTCAGGTGTAAATTGATGGTCAATACCCGCAATATACATTCCATCAGAAGTTGGCCCAAGATCATAATGACCTATGGTGCCATCTGGTAATCTTTTACCTGGAGCGAACATTGATAAATCACGGAATTGGTTGTCATAACGGTTATTGATCCCGTCAATGTATGCCAAAGTTAACTTAGTATCTTTAATCTCTTTCGATTCTAACCATGCACCGCTATAAGTCGTCATTAACTGACGTGATGGATCGAAAACCAACACTGGAGACACTGGTAATAACTCACCCACTTTCAACTCAGTTTCAGATACTTTGGCTTTCAGGGTCACGCCCACTTTACCAAAGTTATCTTTTGATTCTTTACCATCGTGCGGCAAGATCCAGTCTGGGTTTTTATCACGTGCATTAAGTTTAAATGCATGTTGAACCAAAAGGTCAGCACCCACTTGAATACCTGCACCAATATCTTGATACCCTGACTTGGCATCCAAAGTCACACCCTGTGACCATGAACCCCAGTTACCCGCCGGATTTTCTTTAATTTGACGGTCTAAGTAGAAGTTTTTAAATTTCAATTGTACTTGGCTGTCGTCAACAAAGTCCGCATAAGTTGCAGATGTTCCTAATGTTGCTGTCGCAGCAAGAATTGCTATCCATAAATTTTGACGACGCATGGCTTATTCCCAGTGATCAAATTAAGCTATGACATCATCATGCTCAACAATACCTTGGAAAAAAATCCGACTACAGTATTAAGGTTTATCAGGCTTTTGTACGACTTGAACTTTGGAAGTTATTTCTGGTTATTTTCCTTAGAGATTAAAACAATAACTCTTTTTTATCATTTAGAACAACTGATTAAATTAACCCCATGTTTTATTAACATAAAATTTAAAGTTTTTTATTATTTGCAATTACATGCGCTGTATTAATTGCTTTTAAGTTTAATCAAAGTTTTCTAATGAGATTTATCCTCATTTAATTTATAAAATTTAGCTATGACATGATATTTAATTTATATAATCATCAACAACTTAAAGTTAAATTTTACTACTATGGCTGCTCGAAATCAGCCATTGGTTCGTAAGACATTTCTTATTTCAATCCGCTTTCCATGCCTCAAATCAATCTCAACGTAATCTCAAGCCCATCTCAAACCAAAACAGCCACTTCAGACATAAAAAAAGCGCCCATTTCGGGCGCTTTTTTTTTAAAGCAAATTAAGCATTGGCTTCTTTTGCTTTAGACATGGTCAACGCTAGGTCTTCGATCATATCTTCCTGACCACCAACCGTACCACGACGACCAAGCTCAAGAAGAATTTCACGCGCAGACACGCCATATTTCGCTTCAGCACGTTTAGCAAATAACAAGAATGAAGAGTAAACACCTGCATAACCTAAAGTTGCTGCATCACGGTCAGCACGGATCTGATGTGTCATCATTGGAATGATTAAATCTTCCGCAACATCTTGAACTTTAAACAAGTCCACACCTGTCTCCATTTGCATACGGTTGGCAACCGCAACAAACAATTCAAGTGGAGTATTACCTGCACCTGCACCTAAACCTGCAGAAGCTAAATCGACACGCGTTGCACCAGCTTGAACCGCTGAAACAGAGTTCGCAACACCCATACCTAAGTTATGGTGACCGTGGAAACCGATTTCGATCTCTGAAGCCAGGTTGGCACGTAAAATACCCACGCGGTCAGTCACGTCTTGAGGCAACATATAACCAGCAGAGTCAGTCACATAAATACAGTTTGCACCGTATGACACCATTTTGCTGGCTTCTTCCAAAAGTTTTTCAGGAGTTGCCATGTGCGCCATCATCAAGAAGCCCACAGTGTCCATGCCAAGTTTACGTGCAGCAGTAATGTGCTGTTCAGAAACGTCAGCTTCAGTTGAGTGCGTTGCAACACGAATGGTTGCTACACCAACATCATGTGCCATTTTCAAATGGTCAACCGTACCAATACCAGGAAGTAAAAGTGCAGATACTTTCGCCTGTTTCAGGTTTGGAATCACCGCTTTTAGGTATTCTTCATCGGTTGCTGCTGCAAAACCATAGTTCACAGAGTTACCGCCTAAGCCGTCACCATGCGTAACTTCGATTAAAGGTACACCTGCATCATCCAAAGCAGTTGCAATGGCAACCATTTGTTCAGGTGTAGTTTGATGGCGCATAGGATGCATACCATCACGTAAAGTCATATCATTAATAATAATCTTAGACATTTTGGTATTCCTTAAGCTTCAGCAGTGTTTAATACGCGTTCTGCAAACATTTCTGCAGTACGTGCAGCTGCCGCAGTCATAATGTCGAGGTTACCTGCATATTTAGGAAGATAATCACCTAAACCTTCAACTTCTAAGAAGATTGAAACACGGTTACCGTCAAATACAGGACCATTTACAAGTTTGTAACCTGGTACATATTTTTGAACTTCAAGAATCATCGCATGTACAGATTCAGTGATTGCTGCTTGATCTGGTTCACCTTCAACAAGACAGTGAACAGTATCACGCATCATCAGTGGTGGCTCAGCAGGGTTAATGATGATGATCGCTTTACCTTGTTTCGCACCGCCCACTTTTTCAATAGCGCCAGCAGTCGTACGAGTAAATTCATCAATGTTTTTACGTGTACCTGGACCCACAGATTTTGTTGATACTGTTGCAATGATTTCGCCGTATTCAACAGGCTGAACTCGTGAAATCGCAGCAACCATAGGAATCGTTGCCTGACCACCACATGTCACCATGTTGACGTTCGGAACTTCACCGGCATCCAATAACGCTTCTAAGTTTACTGGTGGTACGCAGAATGGACCGATTGCAGCAGGTGTTAAGTCAATCATTAACACGCCAAGTTCATTCAATTTACGGCTGTTTTCAGCATGAACATAAGCAGAAGTTGCATCAAATGCGATTTTAATGTCGTCTTCAATTACGTGTGGAAGTAAACCGTCTACGCCTTCGGCAGTGGTTTTCAAACCCATTTTTGCAGCGCGAGCCAAACCTTCAGACGTTGGGTCAATACCGACCATCCATACTGGTTCTAAAAATTCGCTGCGTTGAAGTTTGTAAAGCAAGTCAGTACCAATGTTCCCTGGACCGATCAATGCACATTTAATCTTTTTCATGAATGTGTACTCTTAAAAATTCCGTAAAACCCAAGCTTATTTCGCTGCAAATGCTGCAGTCACAGAACCAAAGCCTTCAATTTCAACTTTGAATTCATCACCAGGATTTGCCACAACCATTGGGCCTAAGGCACCGGTCAATACGATGTCACCTGCAAGCAATGGACGACCACGACGAACCATTTCGTCAGCCAACCACACTGCTGCATTTAATGGGTTAGAAAGACACGCTTTACCCACACCTTGTGAAACCACTTCTTCACCACGAGTCATGACCATTTTGCAATTTACAAGGTCAAGATCTGCAAGTTTTACAGGCTTAGAACCCAGTACAAAACCTGCTGAAGATGCGTTATCTGCCACAGTATCAATCAACGAGATTTTCCAGTTTTCGATACGGCTATCAACCACTTCAATGGCAGGCAGTGCATATTCAGTTGCACTAATAATGTCTGCATAGGTGTGTTTTTCTTTGGTCAAGTCTTGGTTAATCACCAAAGCAATTTCTGCTTCAACTTTTGGCTGAATCAATAAACCAGCAGGGATTTCTTCACCATCGCCATACGCCATGTCAGCAAACAACATACCGAAGTCAGGTTGATCAACGCCTAACTGCGCTTGTACAACTTTTGAAGTTAAGCCAATTTTACGACCTACAAGGCGACGACCTTCTGCCACCGCACGTTTGGTATTCACTTCTTGAACGGCATAAGCAATATCTACATCAGCACTTTCACCACCAAGTTGTGGACGGATCGGTGCAATCGCAGCCTGATTTACTTCCGCATCGCGTAATGCTTGCGCAACTGATTCAACAACAGCAGAATTCGACATCAATGTTTCCTTAAACTGCAAAAATTGGATGCACAACGTGTTTCATCCCGATTACCATCAAAATCAAAGTGATGAAAGTCATGTCAGGATTCGCCTAAAGCATTTCACTTGACATACTACACGTTATGTTTAGATGCATTTAGCATCGAGATTTTAGAAAGTGAATACCAATACTTATTTTATTTATGACTATAGCTATTAGCTATAAATTAATCATTATTTATTATTAATATTCAAAAACTTAAGTCAAAATAATTAAATAAAATTCACTATTTTTTTCGCCCTTAAATCTGAATCTCTACTAAAAAACTTGGCTTATACGACTAAAAGATAAGACTAAAAGATTATTTTAGCGTCGGGCCAGCTTTTACACATAGGTGTTCAATTTCATATGATTTAGTTTAATAAATTGGAAATTTAAAAATAAATCAATAAACAACAATAAGATAAAACCAAAAATTCAAACAAAAAATCTATTCCAGCTTGTGGTAAAAGGCCAAATAGTTGCGCTCAACTTTTTAAGGTAAATTTGCTAGAAGACTGCTTGTTATTGTAGAAAAATCTAGTGTTATTACTTTTTTAAATAATTGAATTTACTCATTTCATCAAGTAGAGCTTGCGTTACTATTCATTTGGTAACAAAAAGGTGAAAACAAATTTCACCCTTTTTACTCGTTTGTATCTAAAACTATACAGCTAGACGTAATTTCACGTGTTCTAGTAGAAATTCAGTCAAATCACCTACGCTATGTGCAATATGTAAGGGTTGAAAACACTGGAGTGTTTCTACAGTATGCACTCCATAGCTCACGCCTACACGTGGCATCTGAATATTGAGGGCCATTTCTAAATCATAAGATGTGTCACCGACCATAATAGCTTGATCAGGACGCAGCCCTGTTTCCGCCAAAATTTCTGCCAACATTAATGGATCTGGCTTAGATTTGGTTTCACTGGCTGCTCGGGTCGCACAAAATAGCTCATGACTTTGCGTTTGAGCCAAAACACGGTCTAGACCTTTACGGCTTTTCCCCGTTGCAACAGCCAATTGTAGACCGGCATCACGTAATTCCTGCAACATATCAGCCACACCTTCAAACCATATATCACCTTTGGAATGTGCCACATAGTGATCGGCATAACTTTGCAAAATGTCGCTGTGTAATTCGGGAACCGTCGGAAATAACCGCTGTGCGACTTCCGGCAGACCTAAACCAATAATACTTTTCGCATCAGCATCGGTCAGCGGCTGTGAATATTGATCTGCTGCAAATTTTAAACTCGCTACAATTTGACCCACAGAATCAAATAAAGTGCCATCCCAATCGAAAATGACTAGTTTTACAGCTGAGTTCATACGTTTTCCTAGATTTGATTCAGTGTTTGGTAATTCAGATTCTGGAGTGCATCAATTTATTTACCTCACCCCGGCCCTCTCCTTAAAGGAGAGGGAGAAAGAAAACTTACGAAGCAGTCCTGCTCAGGGAGAGAAGTCTCGTATTTAAAACTTACTCGTCATCTTCCGAAGACTTCACCACTTTGTCGGCTTTTTGCGCGCGTAGCTGCGCCACAAGGCTTTGCATATCTTCTGGCAATGGCGCTTCAATGGTTTGGTAACCCGGAATTTCTAAACGCATAGCATGCAGACATAAACGACGTGGCTTTGGACCACGGTATTCAGTTTCATGACCGTATTTTTCATCGCCCACCAATGGATGACCAATACTTAAACCATGTACACGGATCTGATGGGTACGGCCCGAAAGTGGAGACGCATACACCAATGTGGCATGCATAAAACGCTCTTTCACGTTCCACAGCGTCTTCGACTCTTTACCTTCTTTAGGTGATACACGAACACGACGCTCGCCATTTGCCAGTTCGTAACGATGCAAAGGCTGATCAATGAGCTGCTTATCCAAACTCACCACACCTTTCACCACAGCAGCATAAGTTTTTTGGATTTTGTGCTCACGTAACATGTCTTGCAGGCTTTTTAACACACTACGTTTTTTCGAAATCATTACCAACCCAGAAGTGTCGCGGTCAATTCGGTGAATCAGCTCAAGGTATTTCTTCCCTGTTGCGGCACGTAAGCCTTCGATCAAGCCATACGCCACACCACTACCGCCGTGAACAGCAATACCAGAAGGTTTGTTTACCACCATTAAGCCTTCATCTTCGTACACCACACGGCTCAGTAAACTTTGTGCCACTTTGTCCGATACGGGAACCGCAGACTCATTTTTTTGTTCATAACGAATTGGAGCAACTCGAACTTGGTCACCAATATTGAGTTTGGTTTCCGCTTTGACGCGTTTTTTATTGACGCGGACTTGGCTTTCACGAATCAGACGATAAATGCGACTTTTAGGCACACCTTTCAGACGACTAAACAGGAAATTATCAATACGTTGACCCGCCTGATGCTCGTCCACTTCAAACCAGGTGACGCTTTGCCATTCTTGCGTAGAATTCATACAGTTACTGTGACCTAAAAAAATACTAAAATTGATTAAAAATTGATCATTTAAGCTATACTTTTCGCAAGAAACATAAGCTTAGCCCATAGGCAGATGATGCAAGGTTTGATATAGTCAGCGCACGGAAACCACCGTAACTGAGTAAAAGTTGATTCATTTCAGTATTTACTGTCATTGAACTTTCAAGCAATTACTCATTTAGCTCGGAAAGGTCCCAAAAGAATTATGCCGACGCCGAAGGCTTATTATATCGGCAAAACTGCAAACTGTTGCGTTTAATTGTGCCGTAGGTACATAAAACAGTTTGCCCCAAAAAAATATGTGCCAACCAAGGTTGGTTTTTAAACGTAAACTGATACACATCAGACCAGTCGCTCCCTGGAAATCGTGTTCAGGCCACAACGTTTGATGCATTGGATCTGCACAGTTTGTAAAGGTACGATGATAATTCCGTATCAAGACGCTCTATCAGATATGAATGGATGCTCTTCGAGCAATGTGACAGTGAAAGTTACTCACATCCAATGCACCGTTTGTCCGCCAGTGAAACGCGTTCAGGTGACTTTAATCGTTTAAAAGATTGAAGCCGTATTGCCATCATCAATACGTGAATCAAAAACCGTTGCCCACCCAAAGAAGGTCGGTACACATGCACAGATGATGTTTTTCGATCTGTGCAACTTGATCCATGCTATCTGATGCTCGCTACGAGTCAGGCGATGTTCTTCTGTGTATCACTATTAGGTGTTACACCCATGAAACGTATGTTGATTAATGCAACACATGCCGAAGAAATTCGCGTTGCACTTGTCACTGGTCAGCGTCTTTACGATTTTGACTTAGAGAATCGTACCCGTGAACAAAAAAAATCGAATATCTATAAAGGTCATGTGACTCGCGTAGAGCCGTCTTTAGAAGCTGTATTTGTTGAATACGGTGCAGGTCGTCAAGGCTTCTTGTCGATGCGCGAAATTGCTAACTCTTATTACAAAGCAGATCCTCGCCAAACTTCAAACATCCGCGAATTGATCACTGAAGGCACTGAGCTTTTAGTTCAAGTGGAAAAAGAAGAACGTGGTAATAAAGGTGCTGCCCTTTCTACATTTATCTCACTTGCTGGTCGTTATTTGGTCTTGATGCCAAACAACCCGAAAGGTGGCGGTATTAGCCGTCAAATTTCAGGTTCAGTTCGTGAAGAATTGAAAGAAATGTTGGCGTCTTTAAATGTCCCTCGTGGCATGAGCGTGATTGTACGTACTGCAGGTATTGGTCGTTCTCAAGAAGAACTCCAACTTGACCTTCAACACTTGCTGGACCTTTGGGCACAAATCCAAAGCACATCAAGTTCTGGTCCATCACCAATGTTGGTTCACCAAGAAGCCGGTGTGGTTACACGTGCGATCCGTGACTATTTACGTGATGATGTTGCTGAAATTTTAATTGACTCTGAGCAAGCGTATAACGAAGCCTATAACTTTGTTAAAGCGGTGATGCCACGTCAAATCGACAAATTAAAAACCTATACGTTAAATGAACCGTTATTTGCTCATTTTGGTATTGAAAGTCAAATCCAAACTGCCTATGAACGTGAAGTAAAACTTCCTTCTGGTGGTTCAATTGTGATTGACCAAACTGAAGCATTAGTTTCAATTGATATTAACTCTGCAAAATCAACACGTGGTAGCGACGTAGAAGATACAGCGCTCAATACCAACCTTGAAGCTGCTGAAGAAATCGCTCGCCAATTACGTTTACGTGATATCGGTGGTTTGGTTGTGATCGACTTCATCGACATGACCAAAGACCGTAACCAACGTATGGTTGAAGCTAAACTTCGTGAAGCAACACAAAGTGACCGTGCACGTATCCAATTCGGTCAACTGTCACGCTTTGGTTTGATGGAAATGAGCCGTCAACGCTTACGTCCATCGCTTGAAGAAGCCACTGGTTATGTGTGCCCACGCTGTCATGGCACAGGTATGGTACGTGACCTACGTTCTTTATCACTTTCAATTATGCGTAAAGTGGAAGAAATTGCGCTACGCGAACGTCATGGTGAAGTTCAAGTTGAAGTGCCTGTTGAAATTGCTGCATTCTTATTGAATGAAAAGCGTCACAGCCTTGTATATCTTGAACAAACTTCAAATGTTCGTGTGACTGTACTTCCACACCCTCACCTAGAAACACCACATTACGAAATTTCGTATAACCCTGAAGGTTTTGCACCTACAAGCTATGAACGCACTGAAGCGACACGTTCTAGCGAAAAAGAATTGGGTTACGAAGCATCTGAATGGCATTTAGGTGAAGAACAGGCCGCTGCTGCTCAGCAACAAGCACCTGTACAACAACAAGAAAAAGGCCACAAAAAGAATAAGCAACAATCCGTTGCTGCTCAACAAGCACCTGCACAAGTTGCCGCTCCTGCAGCATCATCTAGTCCATGTGCATGGTTAGAAAACTTATTTGTTCAAAAACAAGCTGCAACCGTTGACCAGTCGCGTACTGCAAACAATGCCGCTGCTGCAATTGAACAAATGGTAAATAGCGGTGCTGCAAGCCGTGGCCAGTTTGGTCAAATTACCCCTGCATCGGCAGCGCCTGTTGTTGTCGTAGACAATAATGCTTACCTTGCGCCTTCTTCTGTTGTGCACAAACAAGAACGTGACAGCCATTCAGAAAAAGCTGACCGTGAAGAAAAACGTCACAACAAAAAGCGTACTAAGCATAAAGAACCACGTGAACAAGAAGCTCAACCGCATCAAGTTCATGAAGAAGTGTTACAACCTTCACGTCAAGATCGTCAAGAGCAGCGCAATAACGAAGCACGTCAAAACGAACGCCAAGAGCAACGTTCTGAACGTCAAGAACCGCGCCAAGACAACCGTCAAGACCAACGTGAAAACCGTCGTAACTCACGCCGTCAACATAACAATGAACAAGTACAGCACGATGTTCAAAATAATGAGCAACCGCAGTCTGTTCCACGTCGTGACCGCAACAACCAACAACGTCCAAATCGCCCAAATCGCCACCGCGATCAAAGCGTATTGAACGAGCAAGTGATTGCTCAGGAAGTTGCAACTGAGCAACAATCTGAAAACCGCAATCAACGTCAACCTAAAGTTGAAGTTGTTGATGCACCACGTCAAGACGTGATACCAACAGCACTTGTAGTAAATGTTGATCAAGCTCAAAGCGAAATCGTAGCGCTAAATACTGCCCCAGCAGTTGAAAAACCTGTAGAAACCCCAGTAGTCCAAAAAGCCGCTGTCGTTGAAGCAGAAAAAGTGGAAAAACCTGCGACTGAAACAAAAGAAGTAGGACATAAACCACAGCATGCTCAGCAAAAACCGTCTCGTGCAAGCAATGACCCACGTCAACGCCGCCGCGAACAACGTGCAGCTCGCGCTCAACAAGCACAGGCTCCGAAAATTTCGCCATCTCAAGTGCCGACACTGGGTCAATACACTGTAAGCAGCTTGATTAAGCATGTATACGGTGAAGACTGCTCAGTACTGATTGAGCAATTTGGCTTAATTCCAACATTCAACCGTGCATTGCAAAAATTCACGGAAGAATATGCCGCGACTTTGACTGCACCTGCAGCTGAAGCAGCTGTAGAGAAAAAGCCTGTCACTCGTGATGTTCAAGTTACAAAAGCTGCACCTGAAGCTGAACCAGCGCCAATGTTGGATTTGACACCACCAAAGCCTGTGTCAGATAAACGTGTTGCTAATGACCCACGTGAGCGTCGTCGCCTTGCTAAACTTGCCGCTGAACAAGCGAAACAAGACCAAGCAAAAGCACATGCTGAGGTGGAAGCTACGCCTGTCGCAGACACTACTATTGAGGCGCCTGTAGTTGCAGAAGCTAAAGCTGCTACAGTTGAAGCCAATGTATCCGACGTTGCAGGTCAAACTGAAGCACCTGAACCCGTTCAAGCTGAAGTACTGACACCCGTTCAAGCTGAACTGGATGTGAGTGCGCAGCCTGAAAAGACGGAAGAAGTGTCTGAAGCTCCTACTAAACCAGTAGAAGAAAAAGCTCAAGCCGTTGAAGCGGAAAAGAAAGTTGAGGTTCCTGTAGACGAGAACTCGGCCGCTGAAGGTGAAAAACCTGCACGCCCTCGTCGTCCTCGCGGTCGTCCACCGAAAAAAGCAAACACCGCAACTGAGCAGTAATTTGCTATTTTGCAGGTGAATAAAAAAATCCAGTCATTTCGGTGACTGGTTTTTTTTTGATACTTTTGTCAAATTAGGTTGATTGCACTAGATCGAAACGATTAAAAGACAATTGTAGAATTTGCTGCAAATTTCATTGCAAAGAAATAGACCGTATCGGATTACGAAAAATAAATAGGATTCACATGAGCCAAACTACACAACACGACCTTATTGGGATTGCTGATGTTGCAGCAAAAATTCCCGCGTTCATTAGCAAAGTACCCAACCTGTTGAGTGGTCTAAAGCAAGCCTATTTACGTACCCCAAATACTTCCGCAGGCTTGGGAATTGCATTTGAAAAAGCCGTAAAGCGTAATCCTAAAGGTTATGCGCTTTACTTTGAAGAGCAAAAATATACCTATAACGAACTCAATGAATGGGCCAATCAAATTGGTCACTATTACCTAGCACTCGGTGCAAAAAAAGGCGATGTGATTGCAGTGATGATCGAGAACCGATCTGAACTCGTGGCAACCATCGTGGCATTAGCCAAAATTGGCGTCACCAGTGCCTTGGTCAACACCTCACAAGTCGGCAAAGTCCTGACACACAGCATCAACTTAGTGAACCCAATTGCGGTAATTGTGGGCGAAGAATGCCGTCAAGCTGTAGAAAAGATTCGTGATGATCTCAGTGTGGCTGCAGATCGTTTACATTGGTTCGCAGATCAATCCACTCGTGTAGATGCTGGTCAAGCACCGAAAGGCTTCTTAAACCTTGCAGAAGCGATTGATGAATTTCCAAAGTTCAACACACCCACCACTGCAAGTGTAAAAGGCAAAGACGGCCTATTTTATATCTACACCTCTGGGACAACAGGCTTACCTAAAGCGGTGATTTTCACCAACAGCCGTTGGACTTTGGCTTATGGAACTTATGGTCACGTTCTCAATCTAAATAAAGATGATGTGATGTACGTAACTTTGCCGCTCTATCACGCTACAGGCACTGTGGTTTGTTGGTGTGGGGTGATTGCCGGTAGCGCCACGCTTGCCCTGCGTCGCAAGTTTTCAACTTCATCGTTTTGGAAAGATGTACAAAAATTTGATGCGTCAGCCATTGGCTATGTGGGCGAACTTTGCCGTTATTTGATGGATGCCCCACATTCAGACCTTGAAAAAGGCCATCGTGTGAAAAAAATGATTGGTAACGGCATGCGACCAAACATTTGGGATAAGTTTAAAGAACGCTTTGGGGTTGAGGAAGTCCTTGAACTCTATGCTTCAAGTGAAGGCAACGTTGGCTTTAGTAATGTGTTTAACTTCGACAATACCGTTGGTTTTTCACCAACGCCTTATGCGATTATTCAGTTTGATAAAGAAAAAAATGAAGCTGTACATGATGCTAAAGGTCGCTGCATTAAAGTGAAAAAAGGCGAAGTCGGCTTACTCATTGGTAAAATTACCCGTCGCTCACCTTTTGATGGCTATACCGACACGGAAAAAAACAAATCCGTCATTATGAAAGATG
Source organism: Acinetobacter sp. YH1901134 (assembly GCF_013416965.1). Lineage (NCBI taxonomy): Bacteria > Pseudomonadati > Pseudomonadota > Gammaproteobacteria > Moraxellales > Moraxellaceae > Acinetobacter > Acinetobacter sp. YH1901134. Next base: position 60,076 of record NZ_VPEW01000010.1, read on the forward strand.
TATTCAAACATGGTGACTCATACTTCAACACAGGTGACTTGGTTCGTGACATTGGCTTCCGTCATGCACAATTTGTCGACCGTCTAGGCGATACTTTCCGCTGGAAAGGTGAAAACGTCTCAACCACTGAAGTTGAAAACATGGTGAGTGAGTACGATAAAATTGCTGAAGCTGTGGTTTATGGCGTAGAAATTCCAGATACCAATGGCCGTGCAGGTATGGCTGCCATCACGCTCACCGATGGTGCCGAACTCAACGAACAAGATTGTAGTGAAATGGTTCTGCAATTTAAAAAATGCTTACCCGCTTATGCCGTGCCAGTATTTTTACGTGTACAGAAAAAAGTCGAAACCACAGGCACATTTAAATACCAAAAAAACAAGCTGAAAGAACAAGCTTTTGATCCTAAGCAAACTGATGAACGTTTATTGGTATTGCTGCCAAATGCAACTGCTTACTGTGATTTAACTCCTGAAATTTATGCCAATATTCAGGCATATAAATACCGTTTTTAAGCAAATAGCGCTCATTTTAGCGACAGATATCCGCTAAAATGAGCTACTTTGTTGTATTTATAATCAAACACAAGCAAGTTTATGAATTTTTACTTGCGCTTGAAGCAGATCTTGCTACAATACGCACCATCAAGCGAAATGGGTCGTTAGCTCAGTTGGTAGAGCAGTAGACTTTTAATCTATTGGTCCCGCGTTCGAGTCGCGGACGACCCACCATTTCCTTCGATACCACAAGATGGGTCGTTAGCTCAGTTGGTAGAGCAGTAGACTTTTAATCTATTGGTCCCGCGTTCGAGTCGCGGACGACCCACCATCTTTCTAAAATGCCAGTTTTAGATTACAATCTTGTGCATACCCCCTAAGGGTCGTTAGCTCAGTTGGTAGAGCAGTAGACTTTTAATCTATTGGTCCCGCGTTCGAGTCGCGGACGACCCACCATTCTTTCTTAGGGCTTCTTTCTTCCGGCAGTTGAAGAAAAAGAAACCTGCAGGTTCCGACCAAGACAAACCATCACCATTACTGGTTTTGATTCGCCATTCTCGAAATTTTGCTATAGCGATGTTGCGAAGTATCATTCTTGTCTTGCTAGATGAAGTATTTGACCTGAAAAATTTTAGATAACAAATATTCCCTAGTATTCAAAATTACGCGCTTCGTTTATCTTGCTAAAATTTTAAAATGCTCTTTTAAAATTTTCCCAGGGTTGTTAGCTCAGTTGGTAGAGCAGTAGACTCTTAATCTATTGGTCGTGGGTTCGAACCCCACACAACCCACCAATTCTATGTCGTATTAATAATTCAATTTTTTATAAGCTAGTTGCATTCGATTAGCCAAGATTTGCGAATTTCACGCCGACGCTCAAACGCAATTTATAATTTTATTTACTTCATTCGCAGTATTTAATTTGGGTCTTTCACCAAGGTATAGGCATGTTGCGGCTGAGGATAACCCTTGGAAAATAATTCCTGATTTCGATCAACTTCACCTTGACGAATTTTGTCTAAATCCATGGTGATTTTATTTTCATTAATCACGTGATAATAAAAATTCACGCCTTCTTTTCGATGAACCACCAGCTCGGTATGTGCTTCATTGACACTCCACGTATCCTTACGGTATTTCACATTAATGCCTGGCGTATTGGTTTTTTCAGCAAACACTTTACCAATTTGAATAATACTGCGGTGTACCGTGCCATCTGGCAATAAGTTAAGAATGAACTCCGCATCGCCTTCTGGGCATGGAATAAAACTGTCATCGCATTTTACTTTGGCATGAAAACGTCCAATAAAAATTTTGGCATGCTCAGGAACAGGAGCTGACTTTATGTCATCGTCATTCGGCAATGTCGCCTGCCCTGCCACTTGGGTTAATTTTTTTCCATGATCTTGCTTCGCTTGAACTTCCGATGCGATAGCTGATGCTGAACTTTCACCCTTATCCGCTGCGGGTTGAGGCGTTGGACTACAACCACTAAAAGAGAGGCTGAACACTCCTGCAAACACTGAAAGATATGCAAATTTCATCAAAAAAGGTGAAGCCGATGTTTTCATATAATGTGCCAAGACCAATCATTCATTGGTTTTTTCAGTTCTTGCTGACTTAATATTGTAATCAAATAATCAACGCTGTATACATATATTTGCGATATATGTTAATCATATCTCATTGTTATCGTTGATATTTAATTAATACTCAAGCTATTTTAAAGGCAAACTAATCAAACCAATTCTTCAAATTACATAACTTTACTTAATTTTTTTTCTGCACCCTTTAAATCGCAAAGCTTGTCACCATTTCTATAATATGAATTTGGAAATATTCAAATTTATTCTTTTTTGAAGGAGACCTGAATGGCCAATGTTGGTTTATATCGCTCAAACCGCTCTAACATGATTGCTGGTGTGATGGGGGGTATTGCTGAACGTTTTGGTTGGAACGCAAATTTACTGCGTATTATTTTTATCTTTGTATCATGCTTAAGCGCAGCCTTTCCCGGTATTTTGGTGTACTTGGTTTTATGGTTAGTCATGCCTAAAGCACAAGATAACTTTTTCCGTACCAATGGCTATTCAGACCCTATTCGTACTGTGAATGATGACAGACGTTAAAATCCTTTGACCCAGTTTGGTCGCTACGGTTTCTCCCCCAAGATTCCGTAGCTTTTTTTTGCCTACATATTGGCAAAGCCATATTTAAGTCTGATGAATTTAAATCAAAGTTTAAGGCTTAAGATTTTGTTTGCTGATTTAGCTGTTGATATAAGGCGGCAATCATATCGGCACGGCTAATCATTCCCACCAACCGTTTTTGCTCAACGACTGGAATATAATTAAAAGATCTTTCCACAAAATACGGCACTAAATCTTGAATGGGTTGATCCGGCTGCACGGTCACCACTTTGGGATTCATAATTTGATAAACGTGATTTTCCCAACTGGCTTTGGGGTCTGCGGCACGTTTAAACCATTCCACTACATCATATAAAGCCAAATTTCCCACCAAGCGATCCAAATCACTCACCACAGGCAAACTCATCAAATTGACTTGTTTAAACTTTTCCAATGCTGACTGAATATCATCTTCTGCACGCAGGGTAATCACTTGCTGACTCATGATGTCACGACAATGAAACTGGCTTAGGCCACGACGACTGGCTAATTGCTGTGCTTCTAAAATAATTTTTTGTAAGTCATATTCACTAATATCAAGCAACTGACTTTGCTGTTCTAAGACTTGCTGAATATCCGCTGGCTGAATCGACACTTTTTGTGTCGGTGTTGGATCTGTCGTCCGAGTATTGACTTGTGCTTTTTGTGGATACTGCTTGCCTAGTAATCGGTTATAAATGATAGCAACCACCATCAAGAGGACCGAATTTAAAAGGACTGGATAAAAAAGAAAGGCATAGCCTAAATCATGGACTGTCTCTCCGCCCAATACCGCTGTAATCGCCACGGCTCCACTTGGTGGATGCAATGAGTCTGTGGTCATCATTAAGATAATCGCTAATGCAACCGCGATACTAAATGCTTCGGTTAAATTAGGAATAAACATCGCACACGTCACGCCAATCAAGGCCGCAAGACTATTACCGACTACCATATTCCACGGCTGTGCCAATGGGCTGGCAGGTACAGCAAAGAGCAGTACGGACGATGCGCCCATCGGGGCGATATACCACGCATTTAAGTCATCTAGCGCCAGCCAACTGATCAGTGAAGAAATACTCAGGCCCAGCAAAGCACCTACCCCACACAGGATGCGGTCTTTTAAAGGCAGAACTTTAAAGTTGGGTTTAAGCGTATTGAGCCAAGCTGATTTTGCGTGAAACACGAGATACCTTGTTTGTTGTTTTGCGAGATGTGGCAATTATAAAGCCATGCAAGCAATAAGATGTATTCAACTTACATCTTTATCTTATAAATTTTACTTTTGATTCTTTTGAATGATGTATACGCCGCTTACTTGCGTAGTTTTATCCCAAGAAATGAGCCTAAAATTCTCATTATATGTTACTGATAATTAAAATAAAAAATCTATCAGCGCTCACATCTGTACTCACTAAAACAAAGGAACATTTAGGCGGTCAGCTTATTCATCTTGATCAATTAAATCTTCACTGCCATAAATAATTTTCTGAGCTGTTTCATCATACACAATAGGAAACCATTCATAATAAGCCGAAGGGATTCGTTCAACTCGAATACGTCCAATCACATAATTATGCCCACCCAATAAATCAACAGTGAATCGAGCTGGACGAGCGATAATTAGCTGTGAATTATGATCAATGACGAGCTCAGTTTTTCCCTGTTCTACAGCGGTGGTAAACCGTCCGTGAATAGGTGAGTCAAAAGCCATTCCTCTTGTGACTTTTCGCGTCCCCTGCTGACCATTGACCTCAAGCAAAAGACCTTCGCTCATTTGATACTTTGAGCTGACCACTAACTGCTGTTTAATCAAATTCTTACATTCCGCGTTGCAAGAATTTGTAATAGTCGCAATTTTTGAAGCGTGAAGTGATGAATCTGAATACAAAGCTACAGGCGTCGTACTACAGGCAGATAGCACCATACTTATCACAATAAAAGACTTCTTAAACATTGTTATCGCTCATCATTCAATTTATTCATCCACTTTATGCCACAAGTAACTTCGTTTTTATTCTGTACAATAGGAAAATATAAAATTCTGCGCATCATTAAAACATCAAAGCTTGATTCAAGAATGATTAACCCTTTGCCACACACCCCCAAAATCCTTATAATTGAGCACAATTTTTATCTAATTTTAAGTGGATGACCATGAGTCGCGCCATATCGCATATTGATACCTTCCAAGGCTTAATTCTTGCCTTACAAAACTACTGGGCTGAACAAGGTTGTGTAGTGTTACAACCTTACGATATGGAAATGGGTGCAGGTACTTTCCACACTGCAACTTTCCTACGTGCTTTAGGCCCTGAAACTTGGAACGCGGCTTATGTTCAGCCTTCTCGTCGTCCTAAAGATGGCCGTTATGGTGAGAACCCGAATCGTCTACAACACTACTACCAGTTCCAAGTCGTGTTGAAGCCAAACCCAGACAACATCCAACAGTTGTACTTAGATTCATTAAAAGCCATTGGTATTGATACCCTTGTTCACGACATTCGTTTCGTAGAAGACAACTGGGAATCTCCAACACTTGGCGCATGGGGCTTAGGTTGGGAAGTTTGGTTAAACGGCATGGAAGTGACTCAGTTCACTTACTTCCAACAAGTCGGTGGCGTTGAATGCTACCCAGTGACTGGCGAAATCACTTACGGTCTTGAACGTTTAGCAATGTACCTTCAAGGCGTAGATTCAGTTTACGACTTGGTTTGGACGAAAGGTCAATTTGGTACAGTGACTTACGGCGATGTATTCCATCAAAATGAAGTTGAGCAATCTACCTATAACTTTGAATATGCCAACGTTGAAAAAATGTTTGAGCTATTTGATTTCTACGAAGCTGAAGCAACTCGCTTGATGGAAGCTGAACTTCCTCTGCCTGCCTATGAACAAGTAATCAAAGCATCACATAGCTTTAACTTGTTAGACGCGCGTGGTGCAATTTCGGTGACTGAACGTCAGCGTTATATTTTACGTGTACGTACATTGGCGCGTGCGATTGCACAGAGCTATGTCGCTGCGCGTGCGAAGCTTGGCTTCCCAATGGCAGAACCTGCTTTACGTGATGAAGTATTAGCTCAGTTAAAAGCACAAGTTGAAGCGGAAGCAAAAGTTGAATCTAAGGAGAGCAAATAATGTCTAAACATACAGTATTGTTCGAATTAGGCTGCGAAGAACTTCCACCAAAAAGCTTAAAAAAATTACGTGATGCGCTACATGCAGAAACGTTAAAAGGCTTAAAAGACGCAGGTCTTGCATTTGATGCGATTGAAGCTTATGCAGCACCACGTCGCCTTGCACTTAAAATTGTGAATGTTGATGCAGCGCAAGCCGACACTCAAAAACGTTTCGACGGCCCTGCAAAACAAGCAGCGTTTGATGCCGAAGGCAAACCGACTAAAGCACTTGAAGGCTTTATGCGCGGTCAAGGCATTACGGTTGATCAAGTTTCAACTTTCCAAGCAGGTAAAGTTGAAAAAGTGTGCTACTTAAAAGATGTGAAAGGTCAAAGCCTTGATGTGCTTTTACCACAAATTTTACAACACGCTTTAGATAACCTACCTATCGCAAAACGCATGCGTTCTGCTGCAAGCCGTACTGAGTTTGTACGTCCTGTAAAATGGGTTGTTTTGTTGAAAGACAGTGATGTAATTGAAGCAACCATTCAGGATCACCAAGCAGGTAACGTGACTTATGGTCACCGTTTCCATGCTCCTGAAGCAATTACACTTGCAAATGCCGATGCTTATCTTGATGCCCTGCGTACTGCAAAAGTGATTGCAAACTTTGAAGAGCGCCAAGCCATCATCGACCAACAAGTCAAAACTTTGGCTGATGAAGTAAATGCCATTGCGATTGTCCCTGCGGACTTACGTGACGAAGTAACAGCATTGGTTGAATGGCCAGTTGCGCTTCGTGCAAGCTTTGAAGAACGCTTCCTTGCTGTTCCTCAAGAAGCACTCATCACGACGATGCAGGACAACCAAAAATATTTCTGCTTAGTGAATAGCGACAATAAACTTCAACCTTACTTCATTACAGTATCAAACATTGAGTCGAAAGACCCGACACAAATTATTGAAGGTAACGAAAAAGTTGTACGTCCACGTTTGTCAGATGCTGAATTCTTCTTCTTACAAGATCAAAAGCAACCACTTGCATCTCGTAAAGAGAAACTTGCAAATATGGTATTCCAAGCTGAATTGGGTACCCTTTGGAACAAGTCTGAACGTATTGCTAAATTGGCTGTGGCTTTGTCGGCTATCACAGGTGCGAACCCTGCAGATGCTGAAAAAGCTGCGCTACTTGCGAAGTGCGACTTAACTTCTGAACTTGTGGGTGAATTCCCTGAGCTTCAAGGTATTGCGGGTACTTACTATGCACGCATTGAAGGCGAAAATGATGAAGTCGCTGAATCTTTAGGTGAGCAATACTTGCCTAAGTTCGCGGGTGATGTGTTACCAAGAACCAAGACAGGTACAACGCTTGCGCTTGCAGACCGTTTAGATACTTTGACTGGTATTTTCGGTATTGGTCAAGCGCCGACAGGTTCTAAAGACCCGTTTGCACTTCGTCGTTCTGCGATTGGTATTTTGCGTCTAGTGACTGAAAACGAGCTTGATGTGTCGATTGAAGACCTAATTAAACTTGCACTTGCTGCTTATGGCGATGTATTGAAAGACCACGATAAAACTTTGGCGGAAGCAGTTGCATTCCTTGAAGGTCGTTACCGTGCAAAATACGAAGACCAAGGCGTGGCTGTAGATGTGATTCAAGCTGTTCAAGCACTTTCTCCAAAATCGCCACTTGATTTTGATAAACGTGTAAATGCGGTAAATCATTTCCGTGACTTACCTGAAGCTGCTGCACTTGCCGCTGCAAACAAACGTGTTGCAAACATTCTTGCAAAAGAAGCTGCACCTGAAGGCGCTGTGGTTGAAGCGAACTTGGTTGAAGATGCTGAAAAAGCATTGTTCGCTGAACTTGCAAAAATCACACCTGTAGTTGAGCCGTTATTTGCTGCGAAGGACTACACTGCTGCCCTTTCTGCACTTGCTGCACTTCGTGCGCCAGTCGATGCATTCTTTGACGGTGTAATGGTGATGGCAGATGATGCTGACCTAAAAGCGAACCGTTTACGTATGCTTGCACAGCTTCGTGACTTGTTCACGAAAGTGGCTGATATTTCGGTACTTCAACACTAAGTTTAAGTATTCATTAAAAACCCGCTTTAGAGCGGGTTTTTTTATGCTGTTTGAAATCTAGGTAGAATCCTGTTAGAAATAGCGGAATTTTTTGATAAGAACAATATATGAAAAGTATTACAGTCAATCATCCTTACCGCCCAGATCTCTATCTTTTTATCTTACATGCAGTCCTGATGGCATGCAGCTTTTACCTTTGGAAGGTTTATCCATACATTCCAACCAAGCCAGATATGGGTGCTTTATTCTTTTTGATTATTTCTGTTTTGGGTGGATTTATTGGAATCGTCATCATTGCGGTAAGTTTGCCCAGATTAGACCGCTCTGTGCCTTACTTAACGCTTTCAAAATTTGTTTTAAGTTTGGTGTATTGGTTGTCGAGCACAACCATTTTCGTTTTATTTGGCAGTACTAAATTTATATTCAATAACCCCCTTGTGCTATTTGTCTTTGTTTTTCTATTTTTTAGCAGTCTGTATTTTTCAATAATTCGTGTTGCAGATATTCGTAAAAAAGATTGGCTGATTATGGGTGGTGTATTAGGTGGACTAGTGTTGTTGTTCTTTTTGCCGAAGATTTGATGAAAATATTGAGTGGTTCAAGGTCATGACTTTTTTATGATATTTCGATATTGCAGCATGTAAGACTTAATTGCTTGTAAAACAAATAAAACCTCGTTATAAATTAGTGGGGTATTTATTTTTGAAAATATAATGAAGTTATCACAACCACAAAAAGTCGCAGAATTTTTAAAAGCACACCCAAATCAAAAATTTAATTCTCGTGAAATAGCAGAAGCTATTATAAAAATATATCCAGAAGATTATGAAGTAAAACGATCTAATGATAGATTTTATTCAGAAGCTGATTTTATTCAACAAATCGTCCGTGAAATTAGCAGTACAGCAAAAACTAATATTCAAAAAATTTCACCAAATATCCATATACGGGATCAACCAAGACCTAGAGTTTTTTGGTTTAACCCCTCTGAAGTCTATGAATCACAGCTCCAGCTTAATAATGTGATGGATTCGCATGCTATAGATATTGAAAAAGAATTACCAATTAAAGATGATCGACTATCTGAACATGATCTCTACCCTATTTTAATAGAGTTTTTAAATTCTGAACTTGATTTATATTGTCTTAGAATAGATGAAAAACGCTCTAAGAACTCTCGAGGGCAAAATGGTAATCAATGGTTACACCCTGATATTGTTGCAATGCAAGCACTAGATGACCATTGGCATGATCTTATAAAGACTTGCGTAAAAAATAGCTCAGGGCAAAATGTAAAATTATGGTCTTTTGAAGTTAAAAAAGAGCTAAATAGCTCAAATGTTAGAAGTAGTTTTTTCCAAGCCGTCAGTAATTCTAGTTGGGCAAATGAAGGTTATTTGGTAGCAACTGCAATTTCTACAAATGAAGTCGAAGAGGAACTTCGCATGCTTTCTGCACTTCACGGAATTGGTGTAATCATTTTAATTCCTGAAAATCCAACTGAAAGTGAAATTTTTCTTCCTGCTCGACGAAGACAAGAAGTAGATTGGCAGTCTATAAATCGCATATTAAGTGAAAATTCAGATTTTAAAAACTTTATCGAATTAGTCTCAATTTATTACCAAACGGGCCGTATTCGAAAACACGATTGGAATAGATAGCCCATCTAGCCAACTCACTTCCATTTCCCTATACTCGACTAAACAACACTCAACAAGAATGAAACTTATGAAATTGAAAGCATTCCTTTTGACTGGTCTTGCAGGTCTAACACTTTCTGCATGTACATCTGCACCAACGATTCCACAACTTGAAACAGGTGTATTACAAGAAGTACAAAACATTGATGTCTACCCAGATACCAAGGATAACAAAGCAAAACTGACTAAATTTGTAGATAAATGCGTGATTGAATTTACAGGCAATTTAGAAGAAGCAAAATCGGTTGAACAATGGTCATTTAAAGGCTTAACCCTAATTTCAGGTGGTACAGCAACCTTTGCCAAAGATGGTACAAGTTCAGCGCACAATTTTGATTTAAATGCGGCGGATGTACAAAAGAACTTCCTTGCATTACGCGGTCATTTTGCAAAAGATGCACTTACACAATGTGAATAAATAATAAAAACCATATCTCCAAAATGGAGGTATGGTTTCATTTTTCCGTGAATCTTGAACAAGAAGCTGTTCAAACCCATAATTTTTACTCATGAAAATCGTAACTAGAACCACACCACAGCAACGCTCAAAACACATATAAACCACTGTATTTTCATAAAATTACAATAATGCATTAACTTAACCATGTTTCCACATTTCAAACTTTCGCGTATCTGAGCTGTTATCGCATTGTGTGACTTATCGCACAAAACCACTTTTTGCTTTTTTTTACTCTTAAGATGTCCTCTGCTCCAAAAGCGCAAATGCTGAGTGCAACAGCAGCGTTCAATAAAAGAGGACAATTGCAAAGATGAAACCTTTATTTAAAACAACACTGATCACCGCAGCATTATTCGCAACCACCCCACTATTTGCCAATACAACAGCATCAGTGGAAGCTAAAGTAGATGCTCAACAACCGAGTGTTCTACAAAATTTAAAACAAGACATTAATCAATCTGCACATAAAGCAGGTGATAAAATTGAAAAAGGTGTCGATAAGACCAAAACATTCACTCAAGAAAAATGGCAAGACACCAAAGAATTTAGTGCAGACAAAAAGCAAGATGCCAAAGACAAATGGGCTGAACTAAAACAGTCTAAAGATGAAAAGTCAGATGCAGCGAAAGCCAAGATCGATGCCAAGGCTGAGCAAAATAAAGCTAAGCTTGATAAGCGCAAAGCACAGCTCGACGAAAAAGCTGCAAAAGACAAAGCAAAACTCGATGAACGTAAAAGCAATGTCGACAACAAAGTTGATCAAACCAAGAGCTATTTAGGTGAAAAAGCTCAGGAAGGTCGCCAATTTGCCAGTGAAAAATGGCAACAAACCAAAGCGAATTTCCAAAAAGGTCAAGAAGCCAATGTGAGTGGCAGTAGCAATGTACAGTTGCAAACGCCTATCGCACAAGCTGAAGTCCATAGCTCACATGAAGCCAGCTTAGGTGCTCACAAATAAATAAACTGGCTTTCATACCCTCTCCTCCATAGAGTTGGCTCACCCTTCGGTGGGCCTTTTTTTGCCTTAAGCCAAATACAAACGTGTACAAAGCTGTCATTTGCTGTATTGATTTTGCTACGGCAAGTTTTTTTCGCTGCAATTTTTCCTATAATGCGTTAAAACCATTCATCAGATAGAAAATCTATAAAATTCAGAGGTGAAGCTGTGAAGATTTCATTAAAAGCAACGTTATGCCTAAGCTTAATATTCACGACACCCATGCTTTGGGCACAAGAAAACACAACAGCGCAAAGTACTGAGCAACAAGCGAAAAAACCTGTGAGCCCTTATGGCGATAATCCAAATTTATTGCATGTGTGGGCCTATAAAGCCCAAGAAGGCGTGGTCGGTGCTGCTAAAAATATTGGTGAAATGACTGAACGCGGAATTTCTAAAATTAAGCCTTCGGTTGACCAAGCTTGGGACAATACGAAAACTGCTACTCAAAATACAGTGCAACAGGTTGATCAGGGCGCACAGCAAGCCACTCAAAACGTCAATGAAAAATTGAAACAAACCCGTGAAAATATTACAGGTAAAACTAGCCAACCTGCGCCCATTAGCCAACAGTCGTTGAGTGAACCGTCTTCAGGCAATACAATCAATACGGCTCCGAGCAACAATGCGGGGCAAAATAACAATCAATATCCTCAAAGTAGCTATCCTTCGAGTTCGACGTCTACAACCTATCCTGTGACTGATTTATAATTTAACAGTACATTTAAAAGCTCAACTTTGGTTGGGCTTTTTTAAAACCAAAATTGAATGCTTTTGGTCTTTGGCCTATGTCTATAAAAACAATGAATTAATGAGAAAAAATGCGAATTTTATTTGGTATCTTGCTCGGTATTCTGCTCTGCGTTGGCTCTGTGATTGGCTTACAACGTTTTCCACAATTGTTGAAAAGTTATCCACAGTTGCAGACTATTTTTCCCCAATTGTACGATTCATACCAATATAACCATGATGCCGAAGGTAAATTATTACAAACCTTAGAAATGCTAGATGACGAAGAATACAAATCGACTGAAGGCAATGAAGCAACACTGTATCAACTCGATGATCAATGCAAAATAAACCTCTATGTTTTTGGTGAATCCAATCAATCCCTAACAAGTTTCTATTTTCACAATGATCAGATTTTACGTGCCTATGAGACAAATTTGATCTACCCAAATGGTGGCTTTAATCCTGTACCCAATACCAAAGAGCCTTTTAAACTCGAAAAAAGTTATTTACGAATCATGATGCCAAACAGTATCAAGACTGAACTTGAATTTGAGCGGATCAAAAATCATTTCAATGCTAAATTTTTGAAAAATTGCTAGAAGCTTCCTTTACATATTCTCTAAGATCTACCTAGCGAATAGGTGAATTTCATCAACTCAAATTTAGCTATTAAATTAAGCATTAAGGAGCAGGTTTGAGATATCGCCTACGTACAAACGATGCTGTACAGATTTGAATAAGCATCAACAGGCAAAATGGATAGTCAACCCAGACTGATAAACGATCAATATGCGCAACCTCTCCAAAGACGGAAAAATAGACCTGTCCCACAATAATAGGCACTACAACAAGCCATAGCCCCCAGTACCAATAGCGATTTAAAAAATCAATAAGCGCCAAGACGAAATGCGCAATAAAAAATACCGAAACCAGCACAACTTGTAAGGTCGGCATGAATTTATGAACTTCAAAATCAGGATTCTGGAATAAATAATTTTCACTGATATTTAGTACATAACTGTACCATGCCCAAGTAATGCATGCGGTAAAGAGAATCAGCATGCAAAATATTCTTAAACTTTTTTTATTGGCAAGATCGACTTGCATAGACATCCCTATTTATATGGAGCATTGTTCAAAAATAATGTTCCTTAAACTCGATTTTAATTGACCTGTCGAATGACCATTCCCGCTTTAAAGGCTTCTACATTTTCCACCAATTGCTGCACAATGCGTTGTCGCGCATCGACGCTTCCCCATGCACTATGTGGGGTAATAATTAAATTTGGAATACTTGGGTCAAGCAGCACATTACCCTGCTTGGGTGGCTCAACCGTCAAGACATCGGTTGCTGCGCCTGCGATCGTCCCTAATTTTAATGCCTCGGCTAATGCCGATTCATTAACCACACCACCTCGTGCACAATTGATCACAAAGGCCGATGCTTTCATTTGAGCCAAGCTTTCATGATTGAGTAAATCACGGGTTTCCTCTGTTAAAGGGCAATGCAAACTCAGAAAATCAACCTGCGCTAACATCTCAGAAAAGGCCACTCGTTCAGCCGCCATGGGGCGATTCGGTAGTGCACCAATCATAATTTTCATGCCAAAAGCTTTAGCCAAATGGGCCACGGCTTGCCCCAATTCGCCATAGCCGACAATCCCCAAAGTCTTACCAGCCAGCTCAATAATTGGAAAATCTAGTAAGCAGAACTGATCTGCTTTTTGCCAATCTCCCTGTTGGACCGCCCGATCATACTGTCGAAATGATGTCGCCAAGTTCAACATTAACATCAAGGTATGCTGTGCCACCGCAGCGGTGCCATAAGCTTGGCAATTACACACCACGATGCCTTGTTGCTGTGCGTGTACAAGGTCAACGTTATTGGTGCCAGTGGCAGAAATTAAGATCAGTTTTAATTGCGGATTGAGCTGCATGTGCTCAGCATTGATGTGTACTTTATTGCTGATAATCACATCAGCCCCTTGTATGCGCTGAGCAACCTCTGCAGCCGTTGTTGCGGGATAGAGCGTCAAGTCATCAAACTGTGCTTCTAGTCCGCTAAAATCTAAGTCCTGTTTATCTAGAGACTGATAATCTAGAAATACCGCTTTCATGGCTGCTTCCCTTCTGGCCGATTATAAAAATTCGATTGTGGATGATTAAAACCTGTGATGCACCAAAGTGCAATCGAACAGCATATAAAAAAACCCGCTATTTCGCGGGTTTATCGAGATGATGTTGCAATGAATTTCGAATTTTGAGTATGACATAAATGGTCAGTATCGTAAGTAACAACATACTGCTGCTAAAAATCAGTATGCTTGAACTAACCCCCTGTGCATAGGCTGAACCCATGGTCAGCACTAAGATGAATAATACAGCAAGCATCTGTGTTGAATGCATACTGATACCCCTCATATTCCTCATGATGTTTTAGGTAGTATGATTGTTTTTTATACTACCTTTCTCTCATCATAATCTCTTCCTACAAATTAGCAAGCTTTGGATTTTCAACCCAATGTCGAGCTTAAATCTGTTCTGGCTGCACCACGAACTGGCAAGATGCATCGGCATTTTCCACAAAGAAGACTTGACCAAATTCATCACTACTCAAACGCAGTTCTTTATAGTTCAGCGTGTAATAGCCCACATATTTCTGCATTAAAATCGGATGCATACCAGTCGCAAGCTCATCTTGAGCTAAGACCAATTTCATTACCTGACGGTCATTCATCACCACCATGTAACGCTCATCTTGGACTTGTACGTATACCAGGCCTGTGCCCTTCGGCTGCAAAGGAATCAAAAACTTGTGATTCAGCGCAATCACACCGGCTGCATAGCTTTCAATTTTTTGGCTAATCACATTAAACACTAAACCATGTTCAAACTGGTCGAGTAGCAGGCTACGATTTTCCTGTGGTAAAAAGGTCGTGATTCCTAACTTTTGTAGATCTTGCTCACTGACTTGTTTGTTATTAAACAATACCCGTAATAAGGTCTGTTTTTGTTTGGCATCAAAAAATTGAGGGTCAAGCTGAAACGAATTGCTTTTTAAAATTTCACCCAAGGCATCACGATGGCGTGTCAGTAAATTTTCGATGACTTTTCGATAGTAGAATTTACTGTTTTTCTTAACCCGACGCATTTTTTGATAAAAATACGGTGCATCAAATGGATGTCTCAAGAAATCATTTAACAGTTCTGAACTCGCCAATACCGCAATGGCATCATGCCCTGTGAACGGCAGATGCAACACATGCACATGCGGAATTAAGGCCTGTAGTTTTTCAAAATGCGCGCGATCTTCTGGACAATAAGGATCATACACCACGATATATTCACGTGTAGTCGATACGTCTTCAGCAAGTACCCGCATATTGGCATGCAAATTAGGTTGAAAGAACATGCCATAGCGTGTATCGACAATGTCTTCAGGGTCTATGGAGTACTGTGGCACCATGCTGACCACACGCTGAAAACCAAATAAATTGGCATACTTAATGGCCGCATAGCCGCCCATGGAACCACCATAAGCAATTCGCAACTCAAATTGCTCGAGGATCGGCTTGATGGCTTGATACATCGGTTGCATTGATGATGCTGGAAACCACGATTTTTGTTTCGGCATCACACCGATCACATTAAAATCATATTTTTGCAAAGACTTCTCGGCATTGATGCTCAAGCCCTTGGCACGGGTAATCAAATCACCGAAGGAGAAAATAAGCTCACGAGAACTGCCAGGCTGAAAAATGACACGAATTTGATCATCTTCAAAAATGATGTGCTTTTCCATTGTACTTTGCTCCAGTCCTTGTTGCGTCACGCTTTTCCTTCCTTGTTGCATTCAAAGTTTATCTTGTTCCGAATATGCTATTTTATAGAGGCCATACAGATTAAAAAGTGCAGAATATGACACATTCAATACATCCTGCCGCACAACAAGGCTTTAGCTCAGCAGCTGAACTCTATCAACAAGCCCGCCCTGACTACCCGATTGAAATCAGTGCGTGGCTACAACAACATTTAGCTTTAGCCCCTCAAGCCCATCTGGTGGACTTAGGCTCAGGTACAGGCAAATTTCTCGAGTATATTCGCCCACTCAGTGAAAATATCACCGCGATCGAACCTGTGCATGAAATGCTGCAACAATTGCAGAAAAAACATCCGCATATTGCAACTTTAGCCGCCCAAAGTGATCAGATTCCACTGCATGATCATTCTGTAGCCGCGGTATTTTGTGCCCAATCATTTCATTGGTTTGCCACCCCTGAAACCCTCAATGAAATCAGTCGTATCTTAGTTCCCAATGGTGATCTTGTTTTGATTTGGAACCAGCGTGATATTCAAGTCAATTGGGTCAAACAACTCGCTGATGTCTTGAGTGAACTCGAAGGTGACACACCACGTTATCATAGTGGGCAATGGCAAAAAGTGTTTGAGCAGCAGCAAGTGTTCAAATTAATTGCCGAAACCACCTTTCAACAATTGCATCATGGTACAGTAGAACACGTGGTTTCCAAACGATTATTGTCCACCAGTTTTATTGCAGCGTTAAGCACGGATGAACAACAAAAACTGAAACAACAATTTGAAAATATCGTGGCTGAATCAACCCAAAAGACTGCACAGGATTTCATTGATTTTCCGTATATCACGCATGTCTATATCTTTAGAAAAACACATTAGGACACGATTATGCTCATGCCTATCTCTTTTAAAAAATTCAGTGTCGTCTTCTTCATGGGTACGGTGCTAGGACTCACTGCATGTGAAAAATCATCTAAAACGGTAGAACAAAATAGTGAAATTAGTTCCGACGATCAAATCATGAAAGAGCTAAATAGTGATCCTATTAAAAACTTTGCCAAGACCCCAGATGATCTACACGACCTCACGCTTCTGACGCAATATGACGAGAGCTTTAGTCAAATTAGCGATGAGATGGAAGATGAGCTGATGAAACTGCGTGAGGAAGGCAAACTCACTGATGAATTTGCTACACAGCGTAAGCGTGACAACATCCAGTCAGCACTGAATATGCTCAAAGAACTCGAAATGAAAACTGAGCAAGGCCGTTATATTCAAGGCTTGATGTATCAGTACTGGGACAATCAATCACAAATTTATCGTGAGAAAAATCAAGCAGCCGATGGCGAGTTAAAAAATCCTAGTGACAGTGTCAAAGGTCTCGGTCAGTTTATTCATGCTCAAGAACAATTGGGACATTGGCAGGAACAATATCCTGAACTACAAAAAACTCGACAACCCTAATCATCCACCCTGTTGCAATCTATTTACCGAAATTCAACGTGGATGAATGAGAAGGTGACACGAGCTAAAAGACACAACATAAACTCAACTTCAAGGGCACATCCATGCCCTTGAAGTGATTGCTCAATCTTGATTTAAGCTATGGTCGTTCAGCATATTGTGGTAAATCACCTGCAATATCATCCCATTCTGCTTTGGATGCGACAAAGATATGACAGGTCGGTTTCTGCGTCAGAGGCGTGTCTAAAGTGCCTATTCGTAGACGGTAATAATCCGGCGTTTCAGCCTTTATACTGATGATCGGCGAACCACACTCACTACAAAAACAACGCTGTGTGGTTGGTGAAGATTGAAACTTTTTCAATACCTGTTCACCCGACACAATTTTGAAATCTGCTTTGGCTATTGGGGCATTGGTTGCATAGGCTGTTCCATTGGCTTTTCTGCACCGAGAACAATGGCATTGCATGATCTCACCGATCGGACCATTAATTTCATAGCAGACCGCTCCACACAAGCAGCTTCCGGTATATTGTTCTTGTACGCGCATAGTGGTCTTTCTTAGAAGAATTTCATCTCAAAATATCACAACTCCTCAGCAAGATTGTGACAATTTGAAGCGCTTAGCTCTGCAAAGAAACCAGATAGTTTTGAACCCCTTCACCCGCTGCTCGACCGGTTGCAAGGCATGCTGTTAGCAAATAGCCTCCTGTAGGCGCATCCCAATCCAACATTTCTCCGCAGACAAATACAAAAGGATTGCTCTTCAATTGTAAGCCATCATTTAGGACTGAACGCTTCACACCACCTGCGCAGCTAATCGCCTCATCTATCGGGCGAAATCCATCAAGTTGAATATTTAAGTGTTTAATTTTCGCAGCAAGTAAGGCAGGTTCATGCCACAAAGATTTATCCACCAGTTCACGGACCAGTGCAGCTTTCGCCACATCTAAACCGGCTTTACGCCAAACATTGGTTAAAGATTGCTTTTTCGAAGGCTGTAATTTCTTAGCCAATTGTTCAACACTTTGATCTGGCAATAAGTCCAAAGTCAGCTGCATGGGCTGAGCAGATTTCACTTGTTGACGCAAAGCACGACCTTGTTTGTAGATCAATCCACTTTCCAGTCCATAGTGTGAAATGATGATATCACCTTGGGTCGGCTCGGCTTGCTCGACCCATGCATTGACTCGCTTTAAAGGCTGTCCAAACACAGGCTGCATGAACTTCGACCAAACGCGTTCCACGCCTGCATTACTGGCCTGAAAAGCTTCAATGCTCTCAGGCTGTAGCCATTTTTGCCATGCGCCATCACTGCCTAAACATGACCAAGACACAGCCCCACACGCCATAATAATCGCATCAAAGCCAAGCGCTTGATTTGATCCATCAACAAGGTTTTGAATTGTCAGCTGATTGGACTGTAAGTCCAAAACTTGATGTCGATAATGAAACTGTACCCCGTCTAGACTAAGACGTTTTAACCATGAACGCAGTAAAGGCGCAGCTTTCATTTCAATAGGAAAGACCCGACCCGATGAACCAATATAGGTTTCAATGCCCAACCCCTTCATCCATTGTTGAATCCATGCTGCATCCCACTGCTTAACCCATGGACTCAGCCATTCCACTTGATCATAGCGCTGCACAAATTGTTCAACGGGTTCTGCATGCGAAATATTCAGCCCCGTCTTGCCAGCCATTAAAAATTTACGGGCTGCCGATGGTTTTTGCTCATAAACATGAATGTCATAGTCAAATTGGCTAAGCACTTCCGCCGCCATCAATCCCGCAGGACCTGCCCCAATGATTGCAATACGCTGAGTCATGCCCAATTATTCCGCAGATGCTTCAGTGGGTTGCTTACCTTGTAGCGGCTGAAAATCATCAAAACGTGTGGTGTAATCTACAGGCTTGGTAATGATTAACTGCTGACAGAGTTCACCACGTTCTAGATATTTAATCTCAAAGTGTGTACGTGCTGAAGTCTCTGCAATGCGTTCTTTGACAAAAGGTAGCTTCCAAACATCAATTAACTGCTGCTGCGCTTCCTCAATATATTCAGGAATATTACTCGCCACAGTAATCTGACCACCCGGCTGCAAACGCGACAATAAAAATTCAAAAAACGGCATATTTAACCAGCGCTGTGCAGGATTATGCGGTTCAGGGTTGGGATACAAAATAAAGAATTGCTGTACTTGCGCAGGATGTAAGGCATGTACTACCCAAGGCAATGCATCAGCATGAATTGGAGTTAAATTGCTTTGCCCTTCAATTTGATGCTGTTTTTGCATCGCAACAAATTTTTCACGGGTACGCTCTACTGCGATCAGCTGAAATTCAGGATGTTGTGCAGTGAATAATAAGGCGTGTTTTCCTTTGCCTGCACCAATTTCCACACATATTGGAGTTGGCTGAATGGACTGAAAATTACGGGGAGCTCGCATACGCTGCGCTTGAAATTGACGAATAGGCATAAACAGATCAAACTAAACAGAACCGCATAAGTCTAACAACTGCGACTGTTTTTGCCTAATTGAATCATCCATTTTCGCTGGAGTTGCACCATGCCAACCACCATGAACTGCCCTCGCTGTGGCAAACTCACCACATGGGAAGACAATGAATACCGCCCATTCTGCTCAGATCGCTGCAAATTGATTGATCTTGGTGCTTGGGCCAATGACGAATATCGCCTGCCAACCCAAGATGCACCTCAAGCTGATGGTGGCCGTGAGGAAGATCAGTTCTAAATACGTTTAGCTCAAATTTAAATATAAAAAAGTTCCAATAAAAAAGGTCTAACCATGTAGACCTTTTTTTATTTTACCCAATCAAGTTAAAGCGTATTGCTTAACCCGCTTTACTTGCAACAAAAGGATTGTGCTGCTTTTCATAACCAATGGTACTCATTGGCCCATGCCCAGAAATAAACTGAGTATCGTCAGGTAAACTAAAGCATTCGCGTTGAATCGAGTCTAATAGCTGCTGATGATTGCCACGCGGAAAGTCAGTACGGCCGATAGAACCTTTAAATAAAACATCACCCGTCCATAACACACCATATTTAGCGTTATAGAACATGACGTGGCCTGGGGTATGCCCCGGTGCAAAACGAACTTCAAACTCTTCTGCACCCAGCTTCAAGGTTTCACCGCCTTCCAACCATTGGGTCACATGGACATTTTCAGGGATCGGGAAACCGTATTTCGCAGAAACCTCCTGAATCATGTCCAACCAAAACGCATCTTCTTTATGCGGACCAATCACCGGAACATTCCAAGCTTGGGTTAATGCCCCAACCGCACCCGCATGGTCTAAATGGCCATGCGTTAACCACAAGGCTTTGACCGTTAAACCGAGCGCTTCAACTTCGGCTTTTAATTTTTCCGGCTCTCCCCCTGCATCAATCAAGACCGCTTCTTTCGACTCAGAGTCCCAAACAATGGAACAGTTTTGTTGAAATGCCGTGACGGGCACGATTTTAACTTGCAACATAGGGCGACAACCTCAAGGCGTTAATGGGCTAATGTTTGCTTTAAGGCATCAAGATTAGCTTGAAGTAACAAATTGAGCAATCCAACATGATCATCCCGCGCATTTAATGCGGGAATATAACCATATTCGCCACCTCCTGCTGCTTGGAAAATTTCAGCATTTTGCAGCGCCAACTCTTCTAGCGTTTCCAAACAATCCGCTGAAAATGCTGGGCTCATGACCTGTACCGATTTCACGCCTTGTTTGCCCCATGCTTCCAAGGTGGCATCAGTATAAGGCTTCACCCACTCTTGCTTACCAAAACGCGATTGGAAACTAATTTCATACTGTTCAGCAGTTAAACCCAAGGCTTTTGCAACCAAATGCCCAGTCACACGGCAACGATCTGCATAGGGATCACCTTTATCGGCATAAGGCTGTGGAATACCGTGGAATGACATCAATAATTTATCTGGCACACCATGTTTAGCTTGATAATCACGCACACTTTGCGCCAAGGCCTGTATAAACACAGGATGCTGGTAATAGTCACGAATAATGCTCAGACCCGGTAAATTACGCTGCTGTGGAATCCATTTAGCAATCGCATCGTATAAAGGTGCCGTAGATGTTGCTGAATACTGTGGAAACAACGGAAATAATAGAATGTGGTCTTGAGGCTGCTCAGCCAATTGCGCTAAAGCGGCAGAAATCCCTGGATTACCATAAGTCATTGCAGGAATCACATTCAGTTCAAATTCTGGATATTTTGCTGTGAGATGCTGTTTTACTGCGGCGACTTGCTCAAATAAAATTTCGCGCATGGGCGAATCATTACCCCAAACCATGTCATAAGCATGTGCAACACGTTTAGGGCGAAATGGCAAAATAAACAAACGTAGAATGATTTGCCATATCGGTTTCGGGATTTCAATCACTCGCTGATCTGACAAAAACTGTTGCAGAAAACGACGCACTGCGGGCACAGTTGGCGCATCAGGCGTACCTAGATTCGCCAGAATAATGGTGACTTTAGCTTTCTCGAGAGGCAACATTACGCTTTTTCCATCAATTTGAATGACGCTAATGTAGCAGCTTTTAATCCATTTAATAAAATAGATTAATATGCAGATTTAAATTGAAAAACTCGATCATTATCAAGCAAATTACTTTCTAGTAATTTTTGACCTTTACTGGTCACTTGCCACAACATCCGCTGACGATCATCTCGGCCATTGGGCACAATCCAGTCATTCTGCCGCATCTGACTTTTAATGCTGTGTAAAGCACGAATATTCACTTGTGCCCGTGCAACCGCATGAGCACGTGGCATCTCAATACGTGCATCATCCAAACCTGTTTCATTCAAAAACTCATTCATTCGTTTAGAGAAGAATTCTTCAGGGGTTGGATTAACAAAGGTTGCGCCTAAAATCGACAAGAGCTGCGCCCACGTCATTTTCTTCTGTACTTTTAATTCTTTGAAATTACCATCTTGATAAGCGTGCATGCGGTATTCAAATGAAAATAGTTCATGCATCGACACTTTTGGTAAAGATAGGAATGGATCAACTTCGCGTTTTCCAGACTCTGTTTCGAGTTGAACTAACTGGGCTTTTAAACGATCAATTTCATCATGTAAAGCTTGAGTATTCTGTGGACGCACCCAACCTGTAACAGGATAGCGTTCTAGCATTTGTGGCATGTTCAATCGAACTGCCATTTCTAAATCACGCAAACTACGATAGGTAAAAACTTGATCGACTTCATTTTGTAATAGTTTTCTAAATTCTTTAAATTTTTCACGAAGTTCAGGTTTAGCATCATGTAACGCATCATCACGTGAATCTGGATCATCATGCATAAACACAATGACAGGTTTTTGCTTGGTCACCGCATAGATGTATTCAAGGTGCATATAGCCCACACCAGACACAGACTGCTCACCGTATTGACTACCCAATAAAATCATCACATAGTCACAATCGTCAATTTGACGACGTGCAAAAGCAGTGCTCAATGGTGTGCGTTGTTCTAGCCCCCATGAGAAAAACCCCATTCCCACAAGCGTCTGAGCCAAAATGATCCGTTCTGGCTGCATTTCGCTACCAGATGTGGAAATGAATACTTGATAACGCTTATCGAGCATTAGTGATCCTCTCCCGCTGCATAACGCACTCAGCATCGAATTGATCTTAGCTGGAAAATGCGACATGACTACCCCAATAAAAAACTAATTTTTTCATTTAACGTTGTCCAAAATGACTGATTTAGTCTTCTGAACTTATAAGTCCGATGTTGGCAATGTTCCAAGAAATATCATCTTGAATCAGGCGCGCCACAACCGGTTTTAAATTTTCCGCATTATTGCCACTGACATAGCACTCTATACGCAAACAATTTTCTCTTTTCTGATCAAATAATAACTCATTTTTAATCAAAATTCGGGCTGTTTGTCGTGCAACTGCAAAACCTGAGTCAATTAATGTCAGCTTCTGACCAAAAATATACTGAATTGCCGATTTTAGGAAGGGGTAATGTGTACATCCAAGCACTAAAAAATCTGCACCTTGATTTACAACTGGCTGTAAAACATCAGTTAATGTGTTAAGACAAGCCTCACTCATCTGCGCACCCGCTTCTACAAAGGGTACTAATTCCAAACTGGTAACAGTCAGAACATTGACCCCTGCCGGCTCAGCAAAACGATGCATCACATCTTTAATCAACTTTCCCCGAAATGTCGCAGGGGTTGCAAGAACAGCCACTGTTTTACTTTTTGTTTGCAGAACGGCAGGTTTTAACGCCGGAACTAAACCAATAATGGGGAAGTTCTCCCCATAATGTTCACGCAAATAATCCAAACTAAAAGCAGATGCCGTGTTACATGCCACGACAGCGACTTTACAGCCTTGGCGGTATAACCACTCTATGGCATGTGCAGTCAACTCACGTATATTTTGATCATCACGTGGCCCATAGGGTACATGTGCAGTATCGGCATAATACACAATGCGTTCATTCGGCAAGTAGCGCGCAATTTCTAAAGCCACAGATAGGCCACCAATCCCCGAATCAAATAAACCGATCGGTGCATCTGCGCCAGCTTTCGGCATGGGTACATCCAGTGGGTAAATGGGGTGAATGGCGGTCATAGGGTCACTTATATATTGTTCAGAATGACAAGGTGGAAAGCTTAAACCTCAGGTGCCTAATTGCAAGCGCAAATCACCACTTTGTAACACTAAAATGGATTCACCTTTTTCATTTTCAAGCAGTTCACCCATCTCAACCAAATGAAAGAATGCGGCACGCTGGATCAGTGCATTAATTCCAAAACGCACATGTACATAAGGGCGCAATTCACCTTGATATTCACGCATAAAAATAGGATGTTCATCATCCACAACAATCACGTCTTGTGTTGTGGTTGTAAACTGGATATAGCGCTTGTTTTCTAGCTCAAGCGTATCGACTTGATTAACAAATAAAGGTTCATCTTCTACCTGTATTTCAATTTGTTCCACAGGGGTTTTTAAATAGAATTTCCCATCTTCTTTCCAAAGCACGGTTGAGAACAGATCAATGAGTGCTTGCCGCTTGATCAATTGACCATCGTGCCACCATTCTCCATTGGCTAAAACCTTCAAATCCATTGCACCACAATGCTTTGGATGCCATTGATCTAATGGAGGGATTGACCTTTTGTGACCGGACTGTCCATCTTTTAAGTATTGTGCAATGTTCATTAAATTTCTATCATCCCTATTAATGAATTTTTTCGTCGGGTTTTCGTTCAATTGCTGCTTCATCCGCCTAATAAATACCTTAGTGACGGAAAAATAATATGATTCAGCCAATTGGCTAGAACTCGGTTTAAAACTATACTAGCCCACAATATCAAAGACACGATAGAAAAATTGTGTCTGGGCATTAAGAACACTCATGGCAGCACCATTTAAATGAATTGAATGGATGCCACCTTCCGAAATATGAGGAGTCCTACATGGAACACATCGAACGTGAATCGATGGAGTTTGACGTAGTTATCGTCGGTGCAGGTCCTGCCGGCCTATCTGCTGCGATTAAAATTCGTCAACTTGCAATTGAAAATAACCTAAACGATCTGTCCGTTTGTGTCGTGGAAAAGGGCTCCGAAGTAGGTGCGCATATTCTATCGGGTGCTGTGCTTGAACCCCGCGCGATGAATGAATTGTTCCCAGATTGGAAAGAACAAGGCGCACCGTTAAATGTGCCTGTGACTGAAGATAAAACCTTCTTCTTATTGTCTGATGAAAAATCACAAGAAGCACCGCATTGGATGGTGCCAAAAACCATGCATAACGATGGCAACTATGTTATTTCGTTAGGTAACGTGGTTCGCTGGTTAGGTGCTAAAGCTGAAGAATTAGAAGTGTCTATTTTCCCAGGCTTTGCAGCATCTGAAATCCTTTACCATGAAGATGGTACTGTGAAAGGTATTCAGACTGGTGACATGGGCATTGGTAAAGATGGCGAACCAACGCATAACTTTACTCCTGGCTATGAACTTCATGCCAAATACACATTATTTGCTGAAGGCTGTCGTGGTCACTTAGGTAAACGTCTGATTGCTCAGTTCAACTTAGATAAGGATGCTGATCCGCAACATTACGGTATTGGTATTAAAGAACTTTGGGAAATCGATCCTGCTAAGCACAAACCAGGTTTGGTGATGCACGGTGCAGGTTGGCCTTTAAGTGAAACAGGTTCTTCAGGCGGTTGGTGGTTATACCACGCTGAAAACAACCAAGTGACGTTGGGTATGATCGTTGACTTGTCATACACCAATCCACACATGTATCCATTTATGGAAATGCAGCGTTGGAAAACACATCCACTGATCAAGCAATATCTTGAGGGTGGTAAACGTATTTCTTATGGCGCACGTGCGGTTGTAAAAGGTGGCTTCAACTCACTACCTAAATTCACTTTCCCAGGTGGTAGCTTAATTGGTGATGACGCAGGTTTCCTAAACTTTGCGAAAATCAAAGGCTCTCATACAGCAATGAAATCAGGCATGCTGTGCGGTGAAGCTGTATTTGAAGCGATTGCTGCTGGTGTGGAAAAAGGTGGTGACCTTGCCATTGCACGTGTAACTGAAGGTGAAGACTTCTTCGCTAAAGAGTTAACTGCGTACACAGACAAGTTCAATAACAGTTGGTTGAAAGAAGAGTTATATAACTCTCGTAACTTCGGCCCTGCTATGCATAAGTTTGGTCAATGGATGGGTGGTGCGTTCAACTTTGTTGATCAAAACATCTTTAAAGTGCCATTCACACTGCATGACTTACAGCCAGACTTCAGCGCTTTAAAAACTGTCGATGCTGCGAACTTCAAACCGAATTACCCAAAACCAGATGGTAAAATTACATTTGACCGTTTGTCTTCAGTATTCGTATCGAATACCGTTCACGAAGAGAACCAACCTGCTCACTTGAAACTGACAGATGCTTCTATTCCAGTAAATGTGAACTTACCAAAATGGGATGAGCCTGCTCAGCGCTACTGTCCTGCTGGTGTTTATGAAATTATGGAAGAGAATGACGGTTCTAAACGTTTCCAAATTAACGCGGCCAACTGTGTACACTGTAAAACGTGTGACATCAAAGATCCGTCTCAAAACATTACTTGGGTAACACCTGAGGGTGGCGGTGGTCCTAATTACCCTAACATGTAATTAGTACCCGAACATGTAATCTCTCTTGAGATAAAAATAAACCCGCTTAGGCGGGTTTATTTTTTAATATACAATCACACTCTTTAAATAAATATTATTACAAAAAAACTAATTCTTATAAAAAATGAATTTCATAAGTATTTCATTTAAAATAATTATCAATGTATTATTTTATATCCACTAGATTTAGATATTTTATAAATAATTAAAAGAAATAATCTCACTAAGCCTAAATACAAATTTAAATTTCATCTGTATAGTAATATAATTTTTTAGACCCTTCTATTTTATAATAATTAATTTTAATATCTCTAGACTTTTCCATATTACAAAGCTTACTTACAACTTCATCTCCTCCACCGTACATTGTAACTTCCTTATTTTCGATCAGAAAATTAAACGATGTAGGCTCTTCATAATTTCGATGAATTTTTTCCAACTTATATTTTAAGGTTAGATCTTTTATCTTAGAAAAATCAGTACTATTAAATGGAAAAATCCCCCTATTACACCCCCCTAAAAAAAGCGCTTGTTTATTTTTCTCGTATAAATATGCTATTTTTTCGTCATCAGCATATACATGCGAGCTAATGAGCACTATAAATAACAATCTAAAAACACCAACAAAATTCATCATAGCTCAATTTATTTATTAAAAATAAAATACATAATTTTTTTAAAATCAAACCCACTAAATAAAATTAAAAAATCAATATCAACAAAAACCATTGCAAGAAAGTTTAAATAATTAAAAAATCAGAATAAAATTCCACCTACAAAATTATTACTTCAAACATTAAAAATACAATTCCCCTGCACAAAAAAATGTGAAAAAAACAAATATACGACATGCAATTCATTTAGAATAAATAAATTCATTCAAACTAGTTAAATAATGAAAATCACCTGCAATAATACTTGGCGATAGCACTCTAAGATCCATAACAACATAATATTTTAGCTCTGCATCATCTATAATTTTTTGATATTCTTCTAGCTTATCCATTTCATTTTTATCTAACTTGAAATGAATACTTTTTTTCATTTTCCCAGGTAATATTAGATTGTTTAATAAATCCTCATTTTTCTCTATCAAATTATATTTATTCAAACTAAATTTAAAAGATGCATTCAAACCATCCCTAATCACTAAATTTGATATTATTTTACTTCTTCTATTTTCATTACTCACCTCCCAATCATTAACCCCAGTGATTAATATATCTTGCCCAGATAAATTCTCAAATATCAATTCTAAAACATAATCAGATTCACTTTTTTTTATTTTAGTAATAATTTTAAACCCTATTTCCATTTTACTTTCACTGGAATTAATAAAATTTATTTTTTTTTCATTAAACCATTTTAAAACTTCCTGCCCATTACTGTCTTTTGAATTAAAAAGTATTGAAGAAACAGTATTCTCACCTGAAATTTCAAAAAATCTAAAATTTAGCTTCTTATCTTTACTACTTTTGACATCATATTTTTTATTAAGCAAGAAAATTTTTTTTCCATATTTGTCATAATCTTCAGCCTCTTTTTCGGTTAAGCTTTTAACAATCAAACCGACTCCGTTTATTTTATTATTTTTACTACCTATTCTATCTACTGTAGAATTTTTCAAATAAAATTCTTTACCATTATTAGCCCAAAATTTTTCTATAAGAGGATTACCCCAATAATTTGGATATGTACTCGTGTAAAACTCTTGATTATTTTTCGCCATTGATATAGTACTCATAAATAAAATTGAAACCATTATAAATTTAAGATTTAACATCCCAATTAATCCCTGTTTCTTTTTCAAACCAATCTCGAATTTGATGCAGATAATATTCATGCATTTGTGGATTTTTAATTAAAGTTCCTTCACCCATTAAATTATTTTTTGAATTTCTTTTCCAAAAATCTGCAGGCTCTGCAATCTTAAGATCTATTTGATATGGTGGATTACTTGTAGCTAAAGTATATCTTTGATTTACTGCTCCCCCATAAGCAAAATACTCATCTGGCCAATTAAATAAATGACCAGATTCATGCGCATGTATATTATTCGACATCCAACTTGGCTCAAATTTCCAACATCCGAAGTCATATTGTTGAAAATCAGTTAATGAAGTTGAGTTTTCAATAAATTCATAAATTTGATAGTAATCAGTTACCTGTTTTTTCGATGCTTCGTATTCTGCTGTAGCATTTATAGACCAATTACTTGAATCCGCACGTGTACTTAATTTGTATATATTAACCTCATGACCATCTTGTGCTTCTACAACTTCCAACCAAACTGGAACTTTACACGTACATTTTGATTGAGCACAGTTTTTCGGATATAAATAAAAATTATTTTTATTTAAAATTTTCTCAATTTCAGATTTAGCTTTATTAAAGTCAAACCAATCTTTATATGGAATTTCTATATCCTCAAAAGAAAACATGGAATTTTGCAAATCTAAGCTAGAATCATATGGTAATTCTACTTCTATACCACTTTTATTAGTAACTATCTGGTTATTATTGTCAACTAAGACACGCTTTTTTCCTTTAAAAGATATCTTTGTTGTTACTGTTAAGAGGTTTTTAAGTGGATCAAACTTAATATCAAATGGTTGGCTTATCTCTGAATAATCATAAAATTTGACTTTATACCTCTTTGAATTTTCATAATAGTCAACATAACCATCTTCTAAAGTTTCATTTTTTTCTATACCTATTGATATTAAATTTCCGTTTTCATCCGTATCTACAATTTTCCCAGAAAGAGCTTCTGGTAGATAATCAACTATACTAATTGGTTTTAATAAAGATGAACAACTATTTCCATGTAATGCTGAATCATTCAACGCCGTGGATGACTCAGCATTAGATATATATTCGGTATTTGAATTTGATTGTTTTAACCTTATAGGACATTCGCTCACTGAATTTTCTTTGATTTTCAGTGCAGGTAAATTTACATTCAAAGTGGGAATCTTGTTCCCTCCCACAAACTTATGCTGCCCCGCCTTCACTTCAAACTTACCGCTAGTAGTAGGCAATACACCTCCACTACTAATCTCAATCTGACTACCACCCGCAACTAAAACAATTTTTTTGCTCGCTTTGATTTCAACTTTATCTTCCGTGGAAATAATTTGAATACCTTTTCGGGCAATCAAATCTGCCCCATCTCCTTGGGCTTGGATTTCAACTTTGCCTTTGCCTGCATAAGCTCTTAATCCCTCTTGTGCTGCAAATAGACTGATCTTGCTTTGTGCATGGGCAATTAAGGATTTTTGACTGCTG
>NZ_VPEW01000011.1:0-125584 GCF_013416965.1 Acinetobacter sp. YH1901134
TTTTTAAACTTATCAAATAAAACCCAACTCAATCAATTCAACCAAGTCATTGTTTTATCAGAAGTTTTAATCTTCATCACCGCCGATGGATGTGCATTCTACAGCATTTCTGATCCAACGCAACACCTTTTTTATGATTTATTTTACGCATGTCGCTTTTTTAAACACATAAACATTCTTTTGTATTATTATTGGGCTATATACGCCCTATTTCATATAATAAAACGTATATAAACCCAATTTTCATTCCATTTAATTTAAGAATTTTTGATTTCGTATGGTTGTTTTTAAAAAAACTGCCTATTTAATAATGGCGTGCTCCATTTCACCCATATTATATGCAGCTCCCACAGCAAATATTTTCACAACCACTTTCTCTATATTGAGTTATGCCAAGTGGGAAACCACTTCACCCAAATTTTGTGTGATTAATAATTCAAGTTTAGTCAATGATTTTAAAAAACTTGCGCCAACCCACAGCACTTATAAAATTACAGCCATCAATGTGAATGACATCAAATCTAGTCATTGCCAAGTTTTATTTTTTTCCAATCTATCAGCAAAAGAAGAACAAAGTATTTTAAACAACCATGTTAATTTCCCCGCCCTCTCTCTAAGTAGTAACAATAGTGAGTGTGAGTCTGGCAGTGCATTTTGTTTGTATAAAAAAAATCAGAGTTATTCGTTTAAAGTTAATATGGAAAGCTTAACGCAGTCACAAATACATATTGATCCACGCGTTTTATTACTGGCGAAGTCATCGGAGTCAGCTGAATGAAACAACTCTATAACCCAATTACATTACACCAATTATTTACGCGTTCGCAGCTCACTATCTTTGCTTTAACTTTTACGATTTGTTCTGCGATTTTTTTGGTTATTTCCACTTATACTATGCATACCTATGCAAAAAACAGCTTAACGATTTTATCAAATGCGATAAACGAACGTGTTCAACCCGCTGTGGTGTTTAATGACCAAACAACGATGCGTCAAATTTTAAATGAATACACTCAACTGTATCCCATTCGATCGATTGAAATTACCAACCATCAAAAAGCGTCACTTGCTCATGCTGAGCAACAAGAAATTTCAACATTTTCTAGCCAAGCGATTTTAGATTATTTCTTCTTCAGCCAACCGATTCGTTTAGATATTCATCATGATCAGAAAAGTTACGGCGAACTGGTCGTATATGGAAACTCTTCAGATTTAGTTAGTTTCTTCCATAAAATTTTATTGGGTTTATTTTTAGGCTTTATACTTTTATTGGCTACCGTGTTTTGGTCGGTTAATTCTGTTTATCAATACTTAATGCAATCCGTTCGCTCTATTGTGGAATCTGCTCAGACCATTAGTATTAAGAAAGATTATAAAATGCGGGTTTCAAACTCTGATATTCAAGAATTACACGCACTCAGTACCGCCTTTAATGGTTTACTCAGTGAAATAGAACAGTCAAATAAAAACTTAATCTCAGAAAATGACAAGCTAATTCATCTAGCACGTCATGATGCATTAACCCAATTGCCAAATCGCAATTATTTTTATGAAAAGCTATTTGAGCTATTTGACTTACAAGCGAACGCTGCCGTGTTCTTTGTCGATATTGAAAACTTTAAACATGTGAATGACCAATATGGACACTTAGCAGGGGATGCAGTACTACGCGCCTCATCACATTGTTTAAAACAAGCACTACCAGATGATGCTTTCGTTGCGCGACTCGGTGGTGACGAATTTGCAATTATTATCAATCATTTAAATTTCCTGACAGAACTCGAAGTCTTTTGTCACAAAATACATGACTGCTATGGTTCCACATTTGTTTATGAGCAACATAATATTGCATTACAAGCTAATATTGGTGTGGCACTGATCCAAAATGCAAAATCGCCAGAAGATTTGATCGCAGATGCGGAACGCGCGATGTATGATGCTAAACTTTCTAATAATCATTGGTGCATTGCACTTCAACGCCCCAACTCATAGGATTTGCTATGTTAAAGAACGCATTTAAAGTTTTATTTATACTTGCATTCACGGCTACTATGACAGCCTGCATGAGTTTAGGTAACTTAAGCTACAAACAAGCACGTATGCTTAAAAAAGAAGGTTTTGTCTTGACCAATGATGGTTGGACACTTGCCCTACCAGAACGACTTTTATTTGGTTTTGATGATTATCAAATACAACCTCACCAAGAAGGCAAACTAAATACCCTCGCCACTCAACTGATTAAATATGACCTAAACAAAATTAAGTTTATTGGTCATACGGATAATGTTGGACAATCCAATTACAACCAACAACTGTCAGAAAAACGTGCGCAAAGCGTCGCAAACGTCTTTTTAAAGCAAGGTTATAACAGTTCAAATATTCAAATTATTGGCCGTGGTGCTGAACAGCCGATGGTCTCTAATGACACTGAAACCAATCGTGCCATCAACCGTCGCGTAAATATCACCATCATTCCCTAAATAGCAGAATATAAAAAAGCCACCTTATGGTGGCTTTTTTATTGTGTTTATAAATTTTAGCCATAAAAAAACCGCTATATGCGGCATCTTTTACAGTATTGTTTTTGAAATAAATGGTCGGAGCAGTAGGATTCGAACCTACGACCCCCTGGTCCCAAACCAGGTGCACTACCAGGCTGTGCTATGCTCCGAATTGGGGTGAATGATGGGATTCGAACCCACGACAACCGGAATCACAATCCGGGGCTCTACCAACTGAGCTACATCCACCATCATGTTCTTGCTTGTGAATAACCAATATAACGCATTTTAAATTACAGGCATAAAAAAACCGCTGTATGCGGTATCTTTTATCGACCGTTTTCTTTGAGAAAATGGTCGGAGCAGTAGGATTCGAACCTACGACCCCCTGGTCCCAAACCAGGTGCACTACCAGGCTGTGCTATGCTCCGAATTGGGGTGAATGATGGGATTCGAACCCACGACAACCGGAATCACAATCCGGGGCTCTACCAACTGAGCTACATCCACCATCACAACAAGTTTCAGATTCTATTATCAGAACACCATTAAAATGGCGCGCCTGACAGGATTCGAACCTGTGACCATCCGCTTAGAAGGCGGATGCTCTATCCAACTGAGCTACAGGCGCATTACCGATGACATAGACTATCACGCGATTTTTGCCTTGAGAAATTGGTCGGAGCAGTAGGATTCGAACCTACGACCCCCTGGTCCCAAACCAGGTGCACTACCAGGCTGTGCTATGCTCCGTTTCATCTCAGCTTTCGCTGTATCGCATATCGTGCGGTACGGTGTGCATTCTAGGCGTGACGTTGATTAACGTCAACACCTATCTTCAAAAAAACATAAAAAATCATTTCAAGCGATTATTTATCAAGCACTTTAATCATTTTTCAAGCAAAAATTAACGTTTTAAACTGGCACTGAAATTCAACATCCGATCTAAAGGCAATTTAGCACGTTCAGCCAATGCCGGATCTACAAAAATTTCCTGATCGCCTTTTTGTAAAACTTCGAGAATGCCATCTAATTCATTCATCGCCATCCAAGGGCAATGCGCACATGAACGACAAGTCGCTCCCTCACCTGCCGTCGGTGCTTCGATGAGAATTTTATTCGGCACAGCTTGCTGCATTTTATAAAAAATACCGCGATCTGTTGCCACGATTAAACGTTCGTGTGGCAAGGTTTGTGCAGCCTTGATCAATTGCGAGGTGCTACCGACGGCATCTGCAATATCCACCACAGATTCTGGTGACTCTGGATGTACCAAAACTGCTGCATCAGGATACAGCGCTTTCATATTGGCAATACCACGTGCACGGAACTCTTCATGGACAATACATGCCCCATCCCATAGCAACATGTCTGCACCGGTTTTCTTTTGAATATAGCGACCGAGATGCTGATCGGGTGCCCAAATAATTTTTTCACCTAAACTATCTAAATGCTCAACAATTTCAACAGCACAGCTCGAGGTTACCACCCAATCTGCACGCGCTTTCACTGCCGCCGAGGTATTGGCATATACCACAACCGTATGATCCGGATGTGCATCGCAAAATTTGGTAAATTCATCGACAGGACAACCCAAATCAAGTGAGCATGTTGCCTCTAGAGTAGGCATCAGTACGGTTTTCTCAGGAGATAAAATCTTCGAGGTCTCCCCCATGAATTTCACTCCTGCAACCACCAACGTCGTTGCTTCATGATCCCGACCAAAACGTGCCATTTCAAGTGAATCCGAAACGCATCCACCGGTCTGTTCTGCTAGTTCCTGTACTTCAGGATCACAGTAATAGTGTGCAACAAGGACAGCGTTACGTTTTTTGAGTTCCGCTTTAATTAATTCAAACTTTTCAAGCTTTGCAGCTTCCGTTAAGTGATGCTCTTTAACATCACCCAAACGATCCAAATGCGCTTGTACAATTGATTTTGCTTCATTTGCAATTAAGTTGTTTGCATTATTCATCACAACGTCTTCTCTACCCTTAATGCCTGCTACTACACAGGTGCTTCACAACTGACCCATAAATATGGCACTTGGCTATTTTTTACCGGTCATTAAAAAGTTCCACTTATAAAAAAGCCTCACAACGGAGGCTTTTCAAAAACATCAAATATTTTATGAACGGTAATCTGCGTTAATCTTGACATAATCATACGACAGGTCACAGGTATACACAGTATCTCGAGCACTGCCACGTCCTAAATCTACACGGATCGTGATCTCAGATTTCTCCATCTCTGCAGCCCCTGCTGCTTCGGTATAATCTGCTGCGGCACCACCGTCTTTACAGATTTGAACATCACCTAACCAGACCTGAATTTTTTCAACATCTAAGTTTGGCACACCTGCATAACCAATAGCTGCCAAAATACGGCCCCAGTTTGGATCTGATGCGAAGATTGCAGTTTTAACCAACGGTGAATGTGCAATGCTATAAGCAATATCACAACATTCTTGAGTATCTGCGCCGCCTTCTACCGCCACAGTAATAAACTTCGTCGCACCTTCACCATCACGGACAATGAGCTGTGCAAGACGTTTCATTACACGTGTTAACACGTCTAAAACAGCAGCATAACGTGAATCTGATTCTGAAGTAATTTCTACGCCACCAGCTTGGCCCGTTGCAATCAAAATACATGAGTCATTCGTTGAGGTATCACCATCCACCGTAATACGGTTAAACGACAGGTTAACTGTGGTTTTCAAAAGCTGTTGCACAAGCTCACGGCTAATGGGTGCATCAGTTGCCACATAACTCAACATGGTCGCCATATTTGGACGAATCATGCCTGCGCCTTTAGAAATGCCTGTCATAGTATACAGAACGCCATCTAGTTCGAACTGTTCAGATGCACCTTTAGGTGTTGTATCAGTGGTCATAATGCCCGTTGCCGCATCCAACCATGCATCTTCCTGCAAACTATCTAATGCTGGTTGCAAGCCTTGAACCAAACGATCAATAGGTAATTGCTCACCAATTACACCTGTTGAAAATGGAAGAACTTCTGTATTTTGAACACCTGCCAGTTCTGCCAGTTTCGCACACGTCGCCTCAGCATTTGCCATGCCGATTTTGCCAGTACCGGCATTGGCATTTCCGGTGTTAATCACTAAATAACGTGGATTACCTGCCAATAAGTGTGCTTTCGAAATATGAACAGGCGCGGCACAAAATGCATTTTGAGTAAATACGCCTGCAACATTAGAACCTTTAGCAAATTCAAAAATGACAAGGTCACGTCGGTTCTGATAGCGCACATACGCTTCAGCCGAACCGATTTTTACACCTTTCACCACATGCATCTGTGGCATAGATACGTCACCAACTGCCATTTTTCAACGTCCAACTATATGAGTTATAAAAAATACAGCTTAGTGCAAAATCTATAAAAAATCGAGCAGAAGCACGGTTTTGCTGTAATTTTATTGTGGATTTCTTTTGCACATAAAAAAACCAGTCTTTCGACTGGTCTTTATCGCAGTTCGTCGTAAATTAGTTACGCGCAAGCTGAGTTGCTTCATCAAGAAGCACTTGTTTCGCTTTTTGTTGACTCGCAGCTGAAAGGGCTGGGTTTTCAGCCACAATACGGTCAGCATTCGCCGCATTGGCTGCTGCAATTTTCGCAGTTTGCAATACGATCGGACGATTTGGATTGGCAAAGGTATAACGAATACCCGTACGCGGGCTTGCTACAGTCACTTGACCGTCAGTACCAACCTGTACTTGAGTTGTTGTTGGACCAACTGCTTGTTGAACTTTCTCTAAAGAAGTCGTCTGAGGAGCGTTTGCAAAGGCAAAAGTTGGCAAAGCCAAAGCAGCAATCATGAACGGTTTTAGTACTTTTTTCATTGTCTTTTCCGTCTTACGGTTATTGATAGAAACTAAATAACATTTAATCCGCTGCACTGCAAATACTATTCAGGTCAGATCAGCAATGTAAATAAAAAATCAGAGCGCGATGGCCCTGATTTATTTAAAATTAAACAATGCTGTTTAAATTTTACCGTGACATTGTTTATATTTTAGACCTGAACCACATGGGCACGGTGAGTTACGACTTTCTGGCGGAACAATCACTTGCTCTGCAGGTGTGTATTGCGCATCGATAACATCATTACCGTTGGCTTCAGCCAACAAATTATCAAAGTCATTGTGTGACAATTGAAGATTCATTGATTCAGCTTGAGCCTGTTTTTGAGCTTCCATTTCTGCAAGCTCTTCGGCTGTAGGCACATGAATACGAGATAAATCTGTCACGACATCTGACTTAATCACAGCAAGCATGTTTACAAATAAATTAAAGGCTTCTTTTTTGTATTCTTGCTCAGGATTTTTCTGCGCATAACCACGTAAATGAATCCCTTGACGTAAGTAATCCATTGCTGCCAAATGCTCTTTCCAATGGCGGTCCAATGAATTCAACATAAAGTGACGTTCGAGCATTGCAGCCGTTTCGTCACCCATTTGCGTACGACGTGAACGGTAGTGCTGAAGAACTTCATCAGTAATACGTTCAACCAAAGCCTCTTCATCCAAACGACGATCTTGCTCTAACCACTGCGAAATTGGCAATTCAATCGATAGATCTTCACGTAGCGCCTTTTCAAGACCTTCTATATCCCACTGATCGTGAATAGACTCAGGTGGAATATATATTTCGATCATGCCTTTAGTCACATCCTGAATCATCGTTTCGATGTAATCTTGTAAAGACGGTTCAACAAGAATTTCATCACGCTGAGAGTAAATAATCTTACGTTGTTCGTTGTTTACGTCATCGTATTTCAATAGATTTTTACGAATATCGAAGTTACGTGCTTCAACTTTACGTTGTGCATTTTCAATCGAGCGTGAAACCATTTTATGCTCAATGGCTTCATCTTCTTTCAGCCCCATGGCACGCATCATTGCAACCACGCGATCACCTGCGAAGATACGCATCAAGTCATCTTCAAGCGACAAGTAGAAACGTGATACACCTGGGTCACCTTGACGGCCCGCACGACCACGTAACTGGTTATCGATACGACGAGATTCATGACGTTCTGAACCAATGATGTGTAAACCACCAGAGTTCAGCACCATTTCATGATTTTGTTCCCACTCTGCTTTCAAACGTGCTTCATCTGCTTCAGTCGGCTCTTCAATCTTCGCCAGCAAAGCTTTCCAGTTACCACCTAACAGAATATCAGTACCACGACCAGCCATGTTAGTCGCAATGGTTACTGCACGAGGTGAACCCGCTTGCGCAATAATATCCGCTTCGCGCTCATGTTGTTTCGCATTAAGTACTTCATGTTGAATACCAGCTTCTTTCAGCTTATCTGATAAAATTTCAGAGGCTTCAATGGTTGCTGTACCAATCAGAATCGGCGCAACACCCGCTTCATGAATACGTTGAATTTCTTGAATGATGGCGTTGTATTTACCTTCACGGTTTAAATAGATTAAATCGTTTTGGTCATTACGAATCATTGGGCGATGGGTTGGAATAAGTACAACATCCAAGCCATAAATTTCTTTCATCTCTGCAGCTTCAGTATCTGCAGTACCCGTCATACCCGATAATTTTTTGTATAGACGGAAATAGTTCTGGAATGTTGTAGTTGCTAAAGTTTGGTTTTCAGGCTGAATTTCCAAACCTTCTTTTGCTTCTACTGCTTGATGCAAACCTTCTGACCAACGGCGACCCGGCATTGTACGACCAGTGTTTTCATCGACAATGATCACTTCACCTTCGTGGATGATGTAATGCACGTTGCGTTGGTATAGGTAATGCGCACGAATGGCCGCAGAAACATGGTGTACCAAGTTTAAATTAGCAGATGAATATAAACTTTCACCTTCAGCAAGCAAGCCCATTTGAATCAATTCAGCTTCAACAGTTTCATAACCGACTTCGGTCATTTCTACAGAGCGCTGTTTTTCGTCAATCCAGAAGTGACCGCCATCTGGTACCTTTTCTTCTTTTTGTGCATGAAGTTTTGGTGGAATGCTGTTAATTGCAGCATACAACTGAGATGAGTCTTCTGATTGACCAGAAATGATCAACGGTGTACGCGCTTCATCAATCAGGATCGAATCGACCTCATCGATGATGGCATAGGTTAAGCTGCGCTGTTTTTTCTCAGCAGCAGAAAACACCATGTTGTCACGCAAGTAATCGAAACCGAATTCGTTGTTGGTACCGTAAGTAATGTCAGCTCGATACGCTTGAGCTTTTTCAGTTGGGTCTTGCATTGAGTAAATAATCCCAATGCTTAAACCTAAAAATTCGAATAATGGACGGTTTAATTCAGCATCACGCTGTGCGAGATAGTCGTTCACCGTAATCACGTGAACACCTTCACCACTAATCGCATTGAGGTAACAAGCAAGCGTTCCCATGAGGGTTTTACCTTCACCGGTACGCATCTCTGCGATCTTACCTTCATGCAAGGTAATACCACCAATCAGCTGTACGTCATAATGACGCATGCCCATGACACGCTTCGCAGCTTCACGACAAACAGCAAACGCTTCAGGTAATAATTTATCAAGGCTGTCGCCTTTTTTATAACGTTCTTTGAATTCTTCAGTTTTTGCAGATAAGTCTGCATCGCTTAGAACAGATATCGTCGGCTCGAGCGCATTAATCTTCTCTACGATTTTACGCATGCGTTTGAGTTCGCGCTCATTTTTGGTACCGAAGATTCCTCCGATCAGACTTGCCAACATGAATAGACTCTCTAAATCTTGCTTGTCAAATGAATATATTTTCTTAGTCGTTATTATGGTGCTAGAAATTCGAAGTACAAGGGTTTTGCACAAAAATCCCCTTAAATATTCTGCGCTCGGGTTCTAGCCCCGGAGACTTAAGGCAAGCTAATGTAACAAATTTTCTGCAGACAACATAGTGACTCTGTCGTGAGATATTTCGCATTTATCCCCCAATAAAACTGTTTTATATGAAATATATTCATAAAGAAATAAAAAAACACTATTTTTAATCATAAAAAAAATCCTTCATATTTATTTTTGAGTTAAACAAATTCAATAAATACGGGGATATTCCATGACGATTCGTTTAGGTGATACTGCACCAGACTTTACTCAAGACTCAAGCGAAGGCAGCATTCATTTTTATGACTTTTTAGGTGACAGTTGGGGCATTTTATTTTCGCATCCTGCCGATTACACCCCAGTCTGCACCACAGAACTTGGATTTACCGCAAAACTAAAAGATGAATTTAGCAAACGTGGTGTCAAGGCCATTGCCCTGTCTGTTGACGATGTTGAGTCGCATCATGGTTGGATTAATGACATTAATAATACTCAAAATACCACGGTGAACTTCCCGATCATTGCAGACAAAGACCGTAAAGTGTCTACCCTTTATGATTTCATTCACCCCAATGCCAGCGAAACATTAACTGTTCGCTCTTTGGTGATCATCGATCCACATAAAAAAGTCCGTTTAATCATTACTTATCCTGCATCTACAGGGCGTAACTTCCATGAAATTTTGCGTGTCATTGACTCTTTGCAACTGACAGACAACCATAAAGTTGCAACACCGGCCAACTGGCAACAAGGTGAAGATGTGGTGATTGTGCCGTCATTAAAAGATGAAGAGGAAATCAAACAACGCTTTCCTCAAGGATATAACGCAGTTACGCCTTACCTTCGTTTAACGCCTCAACCTAAGTGAGGATAAAACGGAGCATTACGCTGTCCGAGCGCAAGATAAGAAGCTCTGCTGTGAGTGACCAAAGCGAAGGTACAAATTTAACTATTTTTAAGTGCAGCACCTGACCCAACTCAGAATCATAACCATAGTTAATATAGTTTTCCCCCCTTCAGAACGAATGACGAGCCCGTTCTGGCATTCTCCAACCTGCTCATCTTCGGATGAGCTTTTTTTGATTACAAATTCCTCTCTGGGATTCGATTGGTTAAACATCACAATTCCGTTATAACTAAGAAAAACTTGAAAACAACAAACCGTGATTCATCAAATTCATCATTTACATTGTGGTAGTTTTTGTCCAACGTGTGCCCCTTTATTTGGACAGAAAGGCTTTCGCGCACATTTGGTCTGTCATTGCCTGCTCATTGAAACCGATAAAGGGCTCGTCTTAGTCAATACAGGACTGGGCTTACAAGATTATTTGCATCCACAAAATCGTTTAGGTCGGTTTATTTCACGCACAGCGCAGATCAAATTTAATCCGCAACTGAGTGCGATTCATCAAATTCAAAAATTAGGCTATAAGGCTCAAGATGTTCAACACATTTTGTTGTCACACTTAGATTTTGATCATGCTGGCGGGATCTCTGATTTTCCGCAGGCGACTGTGCATGTCTTAGCCAGTGAATATAATGCCACTCAAAACCTTCATAGCTTAAAATCACGACTGCGCTATCGACCACAGCAATTCCAACTGCATCGTTATTGGAATTTTATCGAAAGCATAGGGACGCAAGCATGGTTTAACTTAGAACACACTGCCGGTCTGTCTATTTTTCAAGATGACATTTTAATGCTTCCACTTTTGGGACATACCGCGGGTCATGCCGGTATTGCGATTAAAAATAACCAGCGCTGGTTGTTATATTGTGGCGATGCTTATTACTCACAGCATCAATTAAATCCAAATTTTCATTCGCGGGCCTTAAATCAGCTTGAGCGTTTATTTGCCACCGACAATACACAGCGACTGCACTCCCTTCATAAGATTCAGCAGTTAGCGCAGCATCCGGACATCGATCTCATCTGTGCAC
The DNA here is from genome assembly GCF_013416965.1 of Acinetobacter sp. YH1901134. Lineage (NCBI taxonomy): Bacteria > Pseudomonadati > Pseudomonadota > Gammaproteobacteria > Moraxellales > Moraxellaceae > Acinetobacter > Acinetobacter sp. YH1901134. Next base: position 11,282 of record NZ_VPEW01000011.1, read on the forward strand.
ATGACCCATTCGAATTCGCTCGCTATCAGAATACAAGCTATGACCGCTAAAATCCTACCAATGATCCTACTCAGTGTTAGCTTCAGCTTCACGGGTTGCATGACATCAAATCCATTACCGTTAAATGAACGTCCTCAGCATTGGGGGAAAGTCGTTCATCAACAGCATAATTTTTATCAAATCAGCCCAACGCTATTTCGCAGTGAACAACCTGATACAGATCTCGCCCCTTTTCTACGAGAACAGCAAATCGATGTGATCATAAATTTACGTTCACGGCACCATGACCCAGAACGCTTAAAAAATGCTATTGATATGCAAAAGATTAAATTTGTACATATTCCGATACACACGTGGCAAATCGATCGTGAAGATTTACTGACGGTGATGAAAACCATAAAAGAAGCTGAACAACAGCAGCAAAAAGTTTTAATCCATTGCTACCACGGCTCAGACCGTACAGGCGCGAGTGTGGCCATGTACCGTATTATTTTTCAGCATTGGTCCATTGAGGAAGCAAAACGTGAAATGAAACAAGGTGGCTATGGCTTCCACCCTATTTGGAAAAATATTGACCGTTTATTCAGCCCTGAAAATGTAAAATGGATTCAGCAGCAACTACTGAATCCATCTTATTAAAGGTCATTCCTCAAATAAACTTAGCGTTTATCGAGTGGTACCCAATCAATCACCCAAGCCGATTTCATATTTAAACTTGCATCTGAATTGATCTTTTTACGTGTTGCGTCCGCAGCATCACGGTCCTTCGAAGGGCCGACCATAATACGAATCCCTTTAGATGTCGGACTCTTTGTCACTTTATAGCCTTTTGCACGTAATTTTGCAGCGACGGCATCTGCATTGGCTTCATTGGCAGCCAGTGCAACTTGTACCATCCATTGCTTATCGCCATTTTCCAACAGATCACGTGCTTTTTCAGCTTCAGCTTTTTTCTTAGCTTCTGCTTTACGCTTTTCTTCTGCCTTGTGTTTTTCTTCGGCTTTACGCTTTTCTTCAGCTTGTTGCTTCGCTTCGGCTGCTTTCTTATCTGCTGCTTTCTTATCTGCTGCTTTTTTCTCAGCTTCAGCATGTGCTTTACGTTCAGCTTCTTTTTGAGCATCCGCTTTACGTTTTGCTTCGGCTTTTTGTTTATCTGCTGCGATACGTGCCTGATCAGCCTTTTGCTGCGCCGACTGACTCTCTAACTTTTTTTGAGCCGCCAACTTATCCTCAGCTAAACGCTTTTGCTTTGCTTTTTCATCTTCAACCAATTCGGGCGGAATATTATCCGAACTTTGTTGAGCTGAACGATGTGCGTTTAAAGCCGCATATTCTTCTGCTGCTTTACGTGCTGCATCCGCTTCCGCTTGTTGTTGCATCGCTAAAAATTCTGCTGCACGTGCTTCTTGCTCCGCAACCGATTTTTCACGGGTACGTCGTTGTTCTTCGAGCAAACGCTTTTCAGTTTCAACATCAACAGTCAATGATGACATTTTACCCGCACCCTGACCTTGTTGCTCAACTTGAGCCATTTCAGGGGTTTGGCTTTGATTTTGATGTATTTCTTCTTTGCCTTTAAGTAAAAGTGCGGCCAGCAGTACACCACCACCTAATAAAACAACACCACCCATCCAGCGTTGTTTGTTATTCATTGACATTCTTCCAGATACTCCCATACCGCTTCTAAGGTATGAAATGAACCACATACCAGAATCAGCTGATTATTCTTTGTTTCTTCCAGCGCGGACTTAAAAGCTAATTGCACATTGTCATAATGTTCTACGACTTGATGCTGCAGTGCGCTATCCAATTGTGTGATAGATGCCGCACGTGGCACATTTAATTGTGCAATTTTCCACATTCTTACCGTATCTTTCAATAAGTTAACGACAGAATTTATGTCTTTATCAGTCAGCATGGAGAAAACGCTGATCACTTCTGTGTATTGTTTATTGTACTGGAGGAAATTTCGCAATTGCTTTAACAAAAATTCAACACCATGCGGGTTATGTCCCGCATCGAAAATCACCGTTTTACCTTCGATTTCTCTAACTTCAAAACGGCCTTGTAACTTGGCATTGATAATCCCCTGAGCGATCGACTGCTGAGAGACCACCAAACCACTGGCCAAGATTGCCGCTACAGCCGTAGAGATATTTTCGAGTGCCAAAGAACCCACGGGTAGTTTTAAGGTTGAACCTGATGAGGCAAACATCCAAGATTGTCCATCATCACTGTACTGATAAAAATAATCACGATTGAGTACATGTAAAGCGGCTTGGCAATCTTCTGCTTTTTGACGAATGGCTTCAGGCAAAACTTGCTGCCCACCAAAAATTACGGGAATATTTGGACGAATAATCCCTGCTTTCTCAAAAGCAATTTTTTCAATGGTGTCGCCCAACCAATCGGTATGGTCTAAACCAATATTGGTAATCACTGCAACATCTGGATCGACGACATTGACCACATCAAGTCGACCACCGAGACCTACTTCGAGGACCCATACATCGCAATGTTGCTGTTTAAAAATAACAAAAGCGGCCAAAGTGGTCGCTTCAAAAAAAGATAAACTTAATTCACATTCACGACGCGCCTGATCAACAGCTACAAAAGCATCAATCAGGGTTTGGTCGGCCACTTCAACACCTTGAAGCTTTACACGTTCATTGAATCGATAGATATGCGGTGATTGGTATAAACCCACATTATAACCTTGCGCATTTAAAATGGCAGCCAATGTCGTTGTGGTTGAGCCTTTCCCATTGGTTCCAGCAACCGTCAGAACTTTGGCATCAGGCTGAGTTACGCCCAATCGATCTGCAACAGGAATTACCCGCTCCAGTCCTAAATCAATACCCGTAACATGAACATGGCTCCAATAATCGAGCCATGTGTTTAAAGAATCAGTTGCAAGTGGTGCTGTGTTCAAGGCAAGTTCATCAATTTCGCTACAATACGATAAACTGTATCACGTAATGCATGACGGTGGACAATTTGATCGACTACACCATGATCAAGCAAATATTCCGCACGTTGGAACGGTTCTTCCAATTTTTCACGTACAGTTTGCTCAATTACACGCTTACCAGCAAAACCAATCATGGCTTTCGGCTCAGCCAAATGAACATCACCGAGCATTGCCAATGATGCAGTCACACCACCATAGACTGGATGTGTCAGCACCACTAGATAAGGCAAGCCTGCATCTTTCATTTTTTGGATGGCAGCAGAAGTACGCGCCATTTGCATGAGTGACAACATGCCTTCTTGCATACGCGCACCACCAGAGGCAGCGAAGCAAATAAGTGGTTGTTTGGATTTAATCGCAAGTTCAGCCGCTTGAACAAAACGGTCACCAACTACAGTGCCCATTGAACCGCCCATGAAATCAAATTCAAATGCGGTTGCAATCATTGGAATGCCTTTCAGCGTTCCTTGCATCACCACTAAAGCTTCTGTTTCACCGGTTTTCTTCTGCGCTTCAGACATACGGTCTGGATACGCTTTGCTATCAACAAATTTCAGTGGATCTTTGGCTTTAAATTCTTGACCCAATTCTTTTTGTACTTGGTCAAAGAACCAGTTCAAACGATCACGCGCTTTCATTCGCAAGTGTTCATCACACTGCGGACAAACGTAGGCATTAAATGACATTGCAGTACGAGTCACAAGTGCATGACACTCAGGACATTCAATCGTCGGCTCAGTAAATGTCGCCTTTAATGCTTGCTGTTCATCAGGTACATGAATACCTGGTACCGCACGCTCTGTCCATGGCGTAGATGCGCTCAGAATTTTGCCTGTTTTTGCGTCTTGACTCATACTAACTCATCGAGCGCAGCTCGAAGCTCCTTCACTTTATTCACTGTTTCGATTACAGCTTGTTCTGGCGCTAAGTTTGCAAATTGTTTAACAAAAGCACTACCTACAATCACCGCATCTGCAGCAACACCCATGGCTTTCGCCGATGCTGCATCACTAATACCAAAGCCAACGCCGACAGGTACCTGAGTATACGATTTGATTTTTTGAATACGTGCCGCAGCTTCAGCAACATCTAACGTCGCTGCACCTGTCACACCTTTCAAAGAAACATAGTAGATAAATCCACTGGCTTGTTTCACCACATGCTGAATACGTTCATCAGTGGATGTTGGCGCAAGTAAGAAGATTTGATCCATGTCGTATTTTTTTAATACAGCATCTAGATCTTTTGCTTCTTCTGGTGGAAGGTCCACCAAGAGCACGCCATCTACACCGCATTCATGTGCATAGGCAACAAACTTTTCATAGCCGATTACTTCAACAGGGTTTAAATAGCCCATCAGTACTACTGGTGTTTCTGTATCGTTTTTACGGAACTCTTTCACCATGTTCAAGGCATCTAGAGTATTGGTTCCTGCAGCAAGCGCACGCTCAGCGGCAAGTGCAATAACAGGACCATCCGCCATTGGGTCTGAAAATGGAAGACCCAATTCGATCACATCTACACCTGCCTCAACCATTTGATGTAACAAAGGTACCGTTACTTGTGGATGAGGGTCACCAGCCATAACATAAGAAACCAAGGCCTTACGCTGTTGAGATTTAAGCGTTCCAAATCGAGTGGCTAAACGTGACATAGGGTTATACTTTCCTTGAATGAATCAAAACTATGATGTGGGTTTTGTCGAAATACAAGACATCGCATTGTAACGCTATTTTTTACCCATTGAACAGGGCATACAATCCTCTGTCAGCATTTCTCATGCAAACATAATTTTCCAGAACAACCCGAAAGCATCATTTACCGATATTTCAGTTTTTTTCACAATGATCAAAGATGCCTAATTTTAGGATCTGGCAAAATTATAAGGTTTTAGATTAACTTAATTTTATCATCAAAAAAATGTTAAAAATAACAGGCTTAGCATTTACATTTTAATTTTCCTTAAATTGCAAAACCTGCTTTATACTAGCCGCATACTTTTATTTTTTTATCTCCTATGTCCTCCGATTCACAAGTGAAAGTGCCTGCTCGGGCATTTGCACTGCTCCCGCTTATTGTTTTTCTGACCATTTTTTTGGGCAGTGGTATTTACCATTCCATCATTGGAACTGAGTTTGCGTTCTATCAAGTGAAAGCCCCAGTCGCTGCTCTTCCTGCAATTGTATTGGCAATTTTGCTCTATCGCGGCAAGATAAATGACGCGATTGATACATTTATGAAAGGTGCCAGCCACCCGAATTTGATCTTAATGTTCATGGTCTTTATGCTCGCTGGTGCTTTTGCCAGTGTCAGCAGTGCCATCGGTAGTGTCGATGCAACAGTGCAATTGGGACTATCGGTGATTGCGCCTGAGTTCGTGCTGCCTATGCTGTTTATTATTGCGGCCTTTATTGCCACAGCGATGGGAACCTCCATGGGCACTATTGCAGCCTGTGCACCAATTGCCTTTGGTTTTACACAAGTCACCGAAATTGAAGTGGTGTATGCCATTGGTGCTGTGGTCGGCGGTGCTATGTTTGGTGATAATCTGTCGATGATTTCAGATACCACTATTGCTGCAACGAACAGTCAAAAAGTTCAACTTCGCGATAAATTTAAGGTCAATGTTTGGATTGCTGTTCCTGCATCGATCGTCAGCATCTGTATTTATTTATTCATGAGTCAAGGCTCACAAGCGATTGAACACAAAGCCTATAATGCGTGGCTGATCTTGCCGTATTTAGCCGTATTTATTTTGGCCTTTTCACGTTTGCACGTGCTTGCTGTACTGACTATTGGTGTCTTACTGTCTAGCTTGATTGGTTTGGTCATTCAACCTGAATTTAATTTTTTAAGCTTAAATAATTCTATTTATGCCGGCTTTACCGGCATGTTTGAAGTTGCCCTGCTTTCTATTTTCTTAGGTGGTATTTCTGCCATTATGCAAAAAGAAGGCGGTTTAGAATGGCTGATTCAACGTATTTACAGCATGACACGCTGCTTTAAAGTTGGTGCTGAACGCGCAGGTGAAATTGGTATCAGTTTCTTGGTGATTTTCTCCAACCTATTTGTAGCAAACAACACTGTCGCAATTATTTTATCTGGTGACATGGCACGTGAAGTCGCGAAAGAATATGGTGTAGACCCTAAACGTGCTGCTGCACTTTTGGACATTTTCTCTTGCGTAGTCCAAGGTCTCATTCCTTATGGCGCTCAGCTGTTACTGGCTTGTTCGATCGCAAAACTTTCGCCTGTAGAACTGATTGGTAGTGTGTATTACTGTTGGGTTTTGGCGATCTTTGCCATTCTGGCCATTTTACTGCGTTATCCAAAATTAAAAGCTGCGGCATAAGCTTGGCTTAAAAGAAAAGCGGTCGTTTGACCGCTTTTTTTAATGCTGTATGAATGGCTTTTCTTGACGAGCAATCTGCACGTTTTATTCTAATTTCAAGGCTTTTTTTCGCGCCAACAATGTCTCTCCGCTATATGCCTTAAAAGCACGTGCCAAAGCAGACTGATCTGAATAACCTAGCTGTAAAGCGATATCTGTCAAATGGGTTTGCTGTGAAAGTAGATATTCACAGCGTTTCATCCGTTCAAGCTCCAAAAGCCGTTTAAACGAAGTGCCTTTCTCCTGTAACTGTCGTTGCAGGGTTCTGACTGACAGATGTAACTCCTCTGCTAACCATTCTATTTTAGGGGCTTGCTGCTGTAATTTGAGATAATCTGCTATGCATTGTTGCATCTGTTGAATTGGATCTGAATGTTGCGAACGAGCAGCTATCGCCTCTTCGGCTTGACGTAATAACAATTGCATCAGTGACGGATCAGCAAGTTCTGACTTTAAATCCAAACTATCGGCATGAATCACAAATGAATATTTAAGGGTCGAAAATTCCATTTGGCAGCCATAAAACTTTTCATAGTGATAACGTGCCATCCGCGGCGCATGGGCAAAATGAATGCAGAGTAACTTTAAAGAATCTGGAAAAATTTGCTTGGCCAAATGTGCCATACAGGCCATGGTCAACTCATTCACCAAAGCATATTCATCATCATGCTGTGGCCAAGACAGAATAATTTGATGATCTTGATGGCTCATATTCATTGGCACAATTTGCGCCCCATCAATCACCAAACGACTAAATCGCATCACATATTGCAAAGCATCTGCAACGCTATTACTCAGTGTCGCCATATAGCCTAACACCCCAAAATGCTCCGCACGAATATACTTGGCCATTTCAAAAACCAATTGCGGACAATCCAGATGCTGCTGAGTCAGTTGCATGATGCTGTTAAAAAAAGAATTCGGCGATTGAGAGTCGATCGGCAAAGACAGCACATGCTGAATTTGCGCAGCATACGGCGCAATCCATTCGAGCTGTGTATAGTTTAATTCACGCTCAATTAAGACCATATTCCACAGTTGGAAGTAACCATTTGGGATCTGAATTTCAGCCATCTCGCCCCTCTTTCTGACCTGCCAATTCTGACATTTTATATTTTCATCATGGCGTAAAATGTATAAAAATTGGCAATATCTGTCAAAACAAAGTGCAATTTCTCCGACATACTGCAATCAATACGACTCGCACAGAAAAAATATCATGAATGCTATCGTCAAATATCAAGTCGAACCTATTGTTCGCACAAAACTGAATTTTAAGTTAGAAGAAATCCCGCGCTATTGGTTTGGCGGAGACCCCTTTTTAACTCGTATGTTTGATGCCTTGAGCCTGACCTTTCCTGATGGCGAGCGCTATTTTATTGAATCTGTACGTCTGTTCCGCAGTCAAATTCAAGACCCTGATTTACAGCAACGTGTCGCTGACTTTATTCGTCAAGAAGCGCAGCACGGTATGGCGCATGACAAAATGAATATGTTGATGAAACAACAAGGCATGCCTGTCGATGCGTTCATTAAACGTCTAAATAAAATTTTTAAATTTGAACTGAGCAAACGCTCACCAGAATACAACATTGCCATGACGGCTTCCGCCGAGCATTTAACTGCTCTGATGGCTGAAACGTTCTGTAGCCAAAAGTCCGTACTAGAATCTGCGCATCCTTATGTCCGTGCATTATTTATTTGGCATGCGATAGAAGAAATGGAACATCGCGATGTAGCTTTTGATGTAATGAAAGATGTGGCTAAGGTCGATGAAAATTTAAAGAAATTTACTTTGGTCTGGACTAGTGGATTGATGCTCGGCTTTACCTTATACCGTGCCAATGTGATGCTGAAACATGACGGCTTTAGTTTCACTGAACGTTTAAAATTAAATATGAAAGGCTTACCGTGGTTCTTTGGTAAAAATGGCACCCTCACCCGAATGAGCAAGCCATATCGAGATTGGTTTAAAAAAGACTTCCATCCGAGTCAGCATCCCATTGTGCAAAATTATGATCTTTGGTTAAAAACTTATGAAGAAACCAATGATCCGATACAAGCAGCTGAAGTGTTTTGGCAAGCAGCAAAATAAAAATTGAATAAAAAAAGCCGCATCGATTGCGGCTTTTTATAGGCTTAGACTTACCATTTTGCATAGTGCTGCTCAAGTAAACCATATTCATTTAAGAATACAATTTCTTCGCCATCACGTTGAATTGTACCGCTAATTTTTGCCTGCCATTGACTGAACTGACTACCGACCAATCTTAAATTCAGGTTTTCATAGCGCCGCCAACCTGTGGTGACGATCAAATTTAAGCTGTTATCTAATGAACTAATATTCCATTGATTATCGCCTTGTTGCTGGAACAGCACATCAGACATGGCATATAGATGTCCATTGACCCACAGACAATTTTCATTACCAAAGCTTTCATTTACCCCAGAGGCAAGATTGATCCCAACGCGTCGATTTTGACTGTCCCAAAAGTTACACGACAGCCAGAACCATGCGGTTTCAGGACGAAGAAAACCACAGGTATCATCTAAAGACACCAATGTCCGGTCATGAAATTGAATGGTCTTGCCTTGCTTATTGATAAAGAAACCTTCACACCCTAACGTCGTCAATTTTTGAGTATAGGTCCAACCATTAATCCCTGTGGGGCTACACATACTCAGCGGATCAGTCCCTGCGCAAAACACTCGAGCGCTCAGTTTGAGTTCGCCATGTTTTGACATTTGAATGTATCGCACACCATTGGCATGCTGAATGTCCAGTTGAATCCCTGACTTAATAAAATGACTCTGATTAAATAAAGGTTGTTCATCTAAAACGGTATTGCGTGATAGGAAATTAATCGAATTCCATTCCAACACTTCATTCGTAATATGATCATACACATAGACAAAACCGTGCCCCGCCCACGCGATATCGGCGATCGCTAGACCAATCGTATAATGTTCATGCTGAATACAACAAAATTTAAATTTTTTATATTTTAAACGCTTACGCCAACCTTGAAGTCGTTTTCCATACGGTGTCTTATATTCATACTTACTTAAATCGATGCGATTGGGAAGTTCACTAAAACGCCCATAATGCGGCTGTCCATTCGGCCGTATTAAATCCATATACGCCATTCCATTGAGGTTTAAGGTCTAAATCCTGAATGTTATTATGCCTATTATTTAACGCCTGAAAAGACAATCCATCTGATTTCAGGCGAATATCACAAAAAAATATAAAAGCTGACATTTCAGCTCTTAATCATCACAATTATTCATTTATTAAGATGTAATCATTTTTCCATGAATTTTGCTGGCTATGCGGGGTTTCAACCAATTCGATATAGCGCCCATAGACATGATCAATCGCAATACAATCATCAACATCTAGGGTTCGGTCGGTATGTTGTTTTTGCCAATGTGACTCAAAAAAAGCCTTGCCCCGTTGTTTTGCAACGCTGGCATTTTGTCCTGTCACCAAAACATAACGATGTAATTCACCAAATTCGCGGGCATCATATCCACCGAGATTAATCAGCCATAATTTTTCACTTTCAGCTCGAGGCGCGGCATCACAAAATTGGATGCGATAATGTCGATTTTCAGTGCAGACTGTATGTACCTGTGCCCAAGCATCAATATGTAAGCCTTTTTGCTCACCAAACCATGCCGTTCTCAGTTGTGGATAAACATCTTCTAATGCGTTACCCACTGCAAGAATGACGTCATGCACTTCAATATTTGCTCTTGGATGGCGTCCGCCGAGCATCACCATAAATAAACTGGACACAATCTCCCCCTATTTTTGACTTCAACTGCCCACATAGGGCTGAAGTAATTTCAATAAAATCACGCCGCCTAACGATAGTACTGCATTGTTGACGAAATGAATGAGTAAGACATGCCAAATGTTACGCGTCCACAAATAGATCAGGTTGAGAAATAGACCTGCCGCCATAAAACTGATGGTCGCAATCAAATCGCCATCAAAATTATGATAATGAATCAAGCCGAATAAGATTGAGTTCAGTAAGACCAAAATCACTCGCCATAGCCACGGCTGTACAAAAAGCTTTTGCAGCAAGGTATAGCGGAAAATAATATCTTCAAGCAAAGCGGTAAATAATGGCCCAAGGCTGATGATCAGCAAGCTAAAAAACGCAATCGTATTAGGATCAATGGTCGATTCTTTTTCAATGCTCTCACCAACGGGCAACAGACTGCGTGTAAAAGAAATCACCACTTGTAAAGCGACTGCACCGACAACCACCAACAGGCTTGAACGCCAAAAGGCCTGTTTATACTTTTGCCAGTGCGTATACAGCATCGTTTTATAGAGCCAACACACGGCAATAAATAAAATACCGCGAAAGATCGAATCACCCAAAGCAACCTGAGCTGAAACACCAAAAAATTGGTCTAAGACATAACTGTTGAACAAGATCAGCGGAAGAATGCACAGCGCAAAAGTATCACGCCATTGCCAATAAATATGGGTTGGAAAGGATTCTGCACGAACCAATTGGGTAAACGTCATTGTTATAAAGTCTTTCTAAAGCAATAAAATTTACACAGTATTGTGATTTATTTCACACTTTTATTCTGCATCAGTTTTGTAGTGATTTGCCTTAATAAAATTTTCAGCCAAAAAAAAATCGCGCGGAATTGCTTCTGCGCGATTTTTTAATCCTCACCTTTAACAAAGCAGGGCTTTTCCCCTCTTTATTAAAGAGGGGTTGGGGGAGATTTTACATCTCAACCATTTCCACGCCATCAATGCGGGCAACGGTCATTAAGTCTTTATCACCACGGCCTGATACAGTCGCAATAATGATTTGGTCTTTGTCCATGGTCGGCGCAAGTTTCGTCACATAAGCCATCGCATGTGAGCTTTCCAATGCAGGGATAATACCTTCAATTTGGGTTAAATCACGGAAGCCTTGTAGCGCTTCAGTGTCATTGATTGGCACATAGTTCACACGGTGCATATCTTTGAGGAAACTGTGCTCAGGGCCTACACCTGGGTAGTCCAGGCCTGCAGAGATTGAATGTGTTTCAATGATTTGACCTTGATCATCCGACATCAAGTACGTACGGTTACCGTGAAGTACACCGACATGACCTGCGTTTAATGGTGCAGAATGCTTGCCCGTTTCAATGCCGTAGCCTGCAGCTTCAACACCGTACATTTTCACATCTTCATCATTTAAGAATGGATAGAATAAGCCCATTGCATTTGAACCGCCGCCTACACATGCAACAAGCGCATCTGGTAAACGGCCAGCTTGTTCCTGAATTTGTTTACGCGCTTCACGACCAATAATCGATTGGAAATCACGAACCAATTGCGGATACGGATGCGGACCTGCAACGGTACCAATCACATAATAAGTTGAATCAACATTGGTTACCCAGTCACGCATCGCTTCGTTCATGGCATCTTTCAATGTTTTTGAACCGCTTTCTACAGGTACAACTGTCGCGCCAAGCAAACGCATACGGTACACGTTCATCGCTTGACGTTTTACGTCTTCTGCACCCATGAACACTACGCATTCAAGGCCTAAACGCGCTGCAATTGTTGCCGTTGCTACACCGTGCTGACCTGCGCCAGTTTCCGCAATAATACGTTTTTTACCTGAAAGCTTAGCCAGCAAAGCCTGACCAATGGTGTTATTCACTTTATGTGAACCTGTATGGTTCAGGTCTTCACGTTTTAAATAAATTTGCGCACCACCCAACTCTTTCGACCATCGTTCAGCATAATACAAAGGACTAGGACGACCGACGTAATACGCCAAGTCACGGTCGAATTCTGCCAAAAACTGGGCATCATCTTTCATGCGGAAATAGAGCTTTTCTAAGTCCTTAAGTGCTGCCATTAGAGTTTCTGACACAAAACGCCCGCCATGAATACCGAAATGCCCTTGTGCGTCAGGGAATTGGGTATAGTCAATCTTATTTTGCTGATCCACGATGGACTCCTTGCATAAAGCGTTCTATGAGTTGTTGGTCTTTAATACCTTTTGCCGATTCTACACCACCACTCACATCTACGGCGTAAGCACCTGTGGTTCGAATCGCATCTTCAATATTGTCTGGCTTTAAACCGCCTGCCAAAATTAAAGGAATATCGAGTTTTGGGAACTTCGCCCAGTCAAAGCTATGCCCTGTACCGCCTTTTAGCTCTGGATGCCATGCATCCAATAGTACGGCGCTTGCCCCTGCTTCTTGAAAGGCTTGAATCTCGCTAATCACGTCCAAATCAGGCTTGACCTGAATGGCTTTATACCAGCGGCGTCCAACGGTCTGCGCAATTGTTTGGCACTGTTCAGGGCTTTCATCGCCATGAAACTGCAGGATATCTACAGGTGAAATTTTTAAAATATTCTGTATGTCTGCAGCCGATGCATCCACGAATAAACCGACGGTCTGCACATACGGCGGCACATGCTGAATCAGTTCAGCAGCCTGCACTGCCGTTACACTGCGCGGACTTGGCGCAAAGAATACAAATCCGATCGCATCTACGCCAGCTTGGACGACAGATTGAATATCTTGAATACGTGTAATTCCGCAGATTTTGGCACGGGTTCGCATGTTGTTTTGGCTCTGACTCCGCCCTATTCATAGCCTATCTATGAATATGAAGGCGAATCATTGTAATGCAATTTTCATGCATTGCGTGGATTTTCAGCATGATTACTGTGCAAAAATCAAAAGCCCTGAATGATCAGAGCTTTTTGAATCATTGAATCGATTATTTCATTGTATAACGTAAGGTTAGCCAAGCAGTACGGCCGTCTTGACGGTAGTAGTAATCACTCCATGAGTCATACACGGTGTAATATTCTTTATCAAACATATTGGCAAGTTTGGTTTGTACAGAAAATTCAGGAGTCGCTTGATAGGTTAAACGTACATCTGCTGTCGCAAAACTGCCAAAGCTTGTTGTATTAGCTGCATCCTTATAACGCTGGTCTTCTGCGTGTACAGAGCCACCTAGCGTCCATTTATCCATCGTATAATCTGCAGATACATTCAATAATTGACCTGCACGACCCGCAATTTGATTGCCTTTGGTCGCTCCAGAATTATATTCAGGCTCTTGATAAGTATAGTTTAAGTTCCACGTGAAGTTGTCTAGTGACTGCCCGAACTCAGCTTCTACACCCTTAATTTTTGCTTTTGCAATATTGGTTCCGCCTGAAATCATATTATCAATTTCATTATGGAAGGCAGAAATAGACCAGTTTAGCCATTGTGACCCTTTGAATCCAATTTCAATATTTTCAGACTCTTCAGGGACTAAGTTTGGATTTGACCAGCCCGGATAATATAAGTCATTAAATGTTGGTGAGCGGAAAGCGGTACCGTAAGAAACATAAGTGCTGTAATTGTCGTTAAATGAATAACCAACAGCGGCATTGCCTGTGGTGTGATCACCAAACTGTTCGTTATCATCTAAGCGAATAGCAGCTTGCAGGTTCACTCGACCAAAATCGCCAAGATATTGCGCATAGTAACCGACATTATCACGTTCTTTTTCATCGTAATTGGTGGTGCTGTCGACTTGATCATTTAAGTAATCCACACCCACCAATAGTGTGTTATTTGCATTGAAAGATAATGTGTTTAACCAGCTAATGCTATCTTTTGTGGTATCAAATACACCCGTCGATTTATCTGCACTAAAGGTTTCGTATTTATCTTCTGAACGGCCAAATTTAAGCTGCATTTTCCAAAGATCTACAGGAGAATAGCTAAAGCCAACGCCATACACATTTTGCTCAACCTTGTTATAAGGATTTAGGTTATATGGACTATCGTAATTTGTTTCGCCATTTACATAGAGAACATTAAAATCAGCTGCAAATTGATCATTAAACTGATGACCCGCTTTAATTGACGCAGAATAGTTTTCATAACCATCTTTATCTGTTTCAGTCGGCAAAGTTGTTACATCTAAACTTTGTGTTTTCAAGCCTGCCAAACTCAGCGTCGCCCAAGAATTATCCTGACGAATATTCACACCGACATTTGCATCGTAAGTTTCATGTGAACCATATTTGAGCGAAGCAAATGGTTTTACGCCATTTTGCGTCCCTTTACGGGTGAAGATTTGAATCACACCGCCTACAGCTTCAGAACCATATAAACTTGAGCGCGGACCTTTGACCACTTCTACACGTTCAATTTGATCAACTGGCAAATGCTCAAATGAAGTTTGGCCAGAAGTTGCCGAGCCAAGCTTTTGGCCATCCACCAACACCAATACCGCCGTAGAGCCAGTACCACGAATGGAAATACTGGTTGGCTGGCCTAGGCCGCCAGAGTTGGTATAGGTCACACCTGGTACGGTACGTAGCAATTCTTGCAAAGACGTAAATTGCTTGCGCTCAATTTCTTCACGGTTAATCACGGTCACTGCCGCCAAAGTTTTTTGTGAGTCTTGCTCTACAATATTGGCAACCGTGTTGGTAATGACTGGAAGCTGATGAACTTGGTCTGCTGCCATCGCAGCAGAAAGTGGAGATAAAACAAAAAGCGACCCGATAAGAGTCTTAGAAAAAGAATGCATGCTGTATTCCCCGATCGCACCGCCCGTGCGAATAATAAAATGGATAACGCAGGCGGATTCAGGGGCAGCAATGCAAGGCCAATATTGGCGTAATGATGCAATCCCGCTATAACGCCCGCCGCATTATGTATAGGTCTGCATCAGGCCGGTCTCCGGACTTAAGGATTTATCGAAATAAAGCCTATTCACCGTTGCGGGGGCAGTGTCAGATAACAACAGCTCTATACTGCTGGACTGACTTCCCAGTTTCACTTCTCAATTAAGGAAGCACCTGAAGCATGGGGCAGATTAGTTTCTGCCCCACAGCAAGTCAAGCTGAATATGCAGCAACACTAAAATGCCCGATAGATTTGATTGTTCGATAAATCGGAGTTCTCTATACTTAAGCCATTCACAACAGTTGGCATGGGAAGTTTCCACAACACTGCCCCCGCAACGGTGCGCAAGCCATGCCTTGCCAGTCCGATACCTGCTCACTGTGTTCTATCACTCAATCATTTACGTGGGGTAAATGTATGGAGCTTTGTATGCCTTTTCCTTTTCAGCCGACTGCGCTTGCAGCTGGCATATCTGCGCTTTGTATTTTTAACTCCCAACTGTCTATTGCAGCAGATTCCATTGCACAACCTAGAATGGATACCATTGTCGTCACAGCAACACGTTCTGCAGAAAAATTAGAAAATGTACCTGCACGTATCGCCATTATTGAACCTGCAACCGTTGCACAATCCCCTATTTCCCAAATGAGTGATTTGCTGCGTAACGATGCGTCTATCAATATGGTACAAAACGGCGGCTTAGGACAAGTGGCTTCGATTTTTGTGCGAGGCACAGAATCCGACCATACCTTAGTACTGCGCGATGGCGTGCGTTTGAACTCGGCTACATCAGGCATGGCGCCATTACAATTTTTAGACACCACCGATATTCAGCAAATCGAAGTTTTAAAAGGCCCTGCTTCTGTATTGTATGGCTCAGATGCGATTGGCGGTGTGGTACAAATTATTTCCAAGACGCCCTCAGAAAATACCGCCTTTGCCAGTACCGAAGTGGGTGAACACAAAACCTATAAAAGCATTATTGGTGCAGATGCCACAAAAAATGGCTATTACGCACAGATTCGAGGGCAACGCTTAGAATCAGATGCCACCAAAGTTTTTGACCTAGATGAACTGAGTACAGCAAGCTATGACCAAAAAGGCTGGAGTGCAAAAGTCGGATCAAAACAAGAAAATCATGCATATTCATTGGACTACAGTCATAACGATGGTCGCAGCTTTTATGTCAGTTGTAGCAATGAAGATAAAGACTATAACTGCCTAACCTACAGCAATGTCGCGCAAGACTTTAACAATGAAATGATCAGCCTACGTGGTGAAGTGCGTCTATTACCTGCTTTAGAATTACATGCTCGACTTTCTCAATTCAAAGATGAGCTAGATCAGGTCACAACAGCTGATTTTACCCACAATAAAACCCAAGAGGCGGAAATCTATTCCAAATTTGATCTGACGCCAAAGCAAACGCTTTTAAGTGGGATCACACACCGTAAAATCAGCGGTGACATCGTGTCATATGGCACGGCCTATCAAGATGATAACCGCAGCACGGGTTATTACTTACAGCATCAATATCATCAAGATGGTCTTAATACACAACTCGGAATTCGCCTAGAAGACGATGCAAAGTATGGCAGCCATACCATTGGTCAAGCTGCAATTCGTCTGCAAGCACTGCCTTTAACCAGCGTGTATGCCAATATTGGTACAGCATTTAAATCACCAACCTTAGACGAACGCTATAACAGTTGGTCAGGCAATCCAAACTTAAAGCCTGAAGAAAGCATTTCTTATGAAATTGGCGTCGACCAAAAGCTGAATCATGGGCTAAGTACCGGTCTATCCGTGTACCATACCAAAATCGACCATCTGATTGTGAATGGCCCTAATTACACTTTAGAAAATCTAAATACAGCGGTTTATCAAGGTGTGGAAACCTATCTGCAATGGCAAAATGGGGGATGGTCAAGCAAACTCAGCTATCATTATGTGAAAGCGCAAGATGATGAGAAAAAACAAGATTTACAGCGTCGCCCACGTCAGAATTTAAGCTTGACTACAGGTTGGAGCAATGACATTTATGGCATGAATGCAACCTTGAATGCCAAGTCAGATACCGTGGATTATCAGGCACGCAATCCCGGATATGCCACTATTGATATGAGTGCATTTTGGAATATCAATCCCAACCTCAAAGTCTTTACCAATTTACAAAATATTGGTGATGTCGAATACAAAACCTCATCGTATGGTTCAGGTTTGTATTATATGAATGGCGGGCGTTTAGCCTCTATCGGTGTCACTGTTAAATATTAATACACATCACTTTATTCAACTTTTAATCAAAAAATGGACAATTAAAATGGGCCACCGCTTAAGTAAAATTTATACCCGCACAGGCGATTCAGGTACGACAGGTCTTGGCGACGGATCACGCGTAGCCAAAGATGATTTACGTATTGAAGCCTTAGGAGATGTCGATGAACTCAATTCAAGCATTGGTATTCTGCGTTCGCACATCGCACTTAGCAGTATTGAAGACAAAGCGACTTGGGATAAATCCCTCAGCCTGATTCAGCATTGGTTATTCGACCTTGGCGGTGAAGTCTGCATTCCAAACTTCAACTTGGTACAACCTGTGTCAATTGAGTTTTTGGAAAATGACATTGACCGTATGAATGAAGCGCTGCCAATGCTCAAAGACTTTATCCTGCCATCAGGAACATTGGTGTGCAGCTTTGCCCATCAAGCTCGTGCAGTTTGCCGCCGTGCAGAACGTCGTTTAATGGCTGTACATAACCGTGACCAGAACATTCAAGCACCGTCATTGCAGCTTTTGAACCGACTTTCAGACTGGTTATTTGTCGCATCGCGTACATTACAACGCGCTGAAGGTGGTTCTGAGGTGCTGTGGCAGAAAAATATTAACGACACGATTGATCAATAAGTTTTGGATTCAAAAATTGCTCAAATCCTTTGACCAATTAAAAGTCTATTTTACATTGAAATAAATTGAAACATTTCGTCCGATCATTCTTGTAATTCAAAATGATCGGCTCAAAATAATAGTGTCATCTCCCTGTCATGCTTACAGGACACTATGTTTTTATCTTTCAATTTTGCAGGCCCTTTATGCGCATAATCGGACACCGTGGCGCTCGTGGCGAAGCACCTGAAAACACCCTTGGTGGTTTTCAATATATTCAAGATTTAGGGATTCGTGCTGTCGAATTTGACGTTCGGCAACTTAAAGATCGTGCCCTAGTGATCATGCATGATGACCAATTTATGCGAACGACAGGTCAAGATAAACATCTATATGAATGTAGTTCACAAGAGTTAGAACCCTATAACCATGCTGTGACTTGGTCAGAATGGAATAAAGTTGAGCCGACGCCACTGCTCGAACAAACGCTCAAAATTATTCATAACTTCGATCATATTGAAGTCGAAGTGAAAGCAGTGAAGACACAGACTGAAGCTGAAACGCTGACTGAAACCTTGGAACAACAGCTCCAAGGTTTCGAACATTCCGCGGTGATCACCAGTTTTGACCCTAAAATTCATCTTGCTTTGCAACAAAAAAAATCCGGCTTCAAACGCGGGCTTTTGGTTGAAACGGACGTAAAATTTAAAGCGATTGAACAAGCACTCGAATTGGGTTGTATCCAAATCGGTTGGATGAACCAACTTGCCAATTCAGACATTATTCAGGCCACACAGCAGGCAAAATTAAATGTGAGTGTATGGACCGTCAACGACGTTGATCGTGCTAAACAGCTTAAAGATTGGGGCATCAACGGTTTAATTACCGACTATCCTAAATTAATGATGCAGCATTTTTAATGCTGCTTTATCCACCTAGATTTGTGTAATTCACTTCTCGATCAACACGTCGCTATTTTAATCGGTCTATTTTCTTTCTAAAACCAATACAGTTTGTCCCCGACTGTTTTGCATCGTCATCTGTTTCCCTTTTATTTGGAATTGTGTTGCGGCTTGCAAGGCATCTGAAAGTTCAGCCTCTTGAGCCAAAGCCGAATCACAGCTGAAATAACCTGCTCGGGCATTCAGATCAATGCTGTGTTTTAAGGTATCGATCACATAAGTACCACTGATAGTGTTACATCCCGTATTTCCCTGAATTTGTCGAAATTGCGAATTGAACTGAAGATAAGGTTGATGATGAAAGAACTTTGCTTTTTGTCCAGCGATTTTCACAATCGTCCATGGAATATCTTGTATCCCATCGTTCACGCGAATAACTTTTAATGGCTGCTCAACGCTGCTGCCATATGACTTCCCTTGTGACTTTGTAGTCACTGTCTGTGTAGGAGAATTTTGACAAGCCATCAGTCCAAGACAACTGATCAGAAAGCTGCCCCAGATGCAGTATTTGATAAGTAATTTCAGATTATTTTGACAAATTTGCTGATTTTTTGGCATCTTTTTACTCCACAAAAAGTCAAATAACTTCAGTCGTATTATGTTACTGTTTAGAACAATACAACTGTACAATAACAGTGGTGAAAACGGGTTTTCCCGTGCTACTATTCTGTACGTTTAAAATCCCTTAAAAATTTAATGGGATTCGTCCTATCTATACCTCCCAAGGTTTCAGGAGTGCTGTTGGAGATGAATGCTCCCTTACCCAAAGCCCCAATGAACTGGATTGCCATTTTTGCATTGGTGTTTTTACCTATTGTCGCAGTTATTGCAATTCCGTTATATGCCATTAATCATGATTTTAGTGCCGCTGCTTGGATCAGTATGTTTGTTTTACTGGGTGTCAGTAGTTTAGGTATTACCGCAGGTTATCACCGCTTATGGGCACACCGTGCTTATGAAGCAACCTTGCCTTTAAAAATCATTTTAATGCTCATGGGTACTTTTGCAGTTCAAAATAGTATTTTATTTTGGGCTTCAGGCCACCGTACACATCACCGTCATGTTGATGATGTGGATCAAGATCCATACTCAATCAACCGTGGTTTTTGGTATGCACACATTGGTTGGATGCTTCGTGATTATCCTGCAGCAGCACCAAACTATAAAAATGCACCTGACTTATTAAAAGATAAAGTCGTGATGTTCCAAGACAAATATTACATCCCTCTAGTGATTGCCGTTCACGCAGCTATTTTGTTGCCAATTGGTTGGGCTGTAGGTGATATGTGGGGCGTTCTATTATTGGGCGGTTTAATGCGTTTAATCTTAAGCCATCATGTAACTTTCTTTATTAACTCACTTTGCCATATGTGGGGAAAACGTCCGTATACTGATGAAAATACAGCACGCGACAACTTTGTTCTAGCTATTGCTACTTGGGGTGAGGGTTATCATAACTATCACCACATTTTCCAATACGACTACCGTAATGGTGTGAAATGGTGGCAATACGATCCAACAAAATGGTTAATTTGGAGCTGCTCTAAATTAGGTCTTGCTAAAAATTTACGCCGTATTCCTAGCTTTAATATTAAAAAAGCTGAGTTGGCTATGAAGTTCAAGTATGCTGAACAAGACCTTGCGATTTATGGTCTCAACATGACCGATGACATCGCCACAGCAAAACAACGTATTTCTCAAGAATATGATGCGTTTTCGCAAACCTTAAATGACTGGGCAAAATTAAAAGAACAGGAAATTCAAGCGAAGAAAACCGCCGTTGCTGAAAAAATTCATCAAATGGATGACAAACTCAAACTTGAATTCCAGCAAGTTGAACAACGCCTATCTCAGCACCGTGAAACACTGAATCAATTAATGCGTAATTTGAAAAAGAGAACCGCTTAATTGTTTTAAGCTTCTCAAATGATATAGCCTCCCTTGTGGAGGCTTTATCATTTTAAGCTACAGTTTTTCTATCTGGTCTTTGCTATAGTTTCAACATAATTTGAATTTTTAAAGATCATTATGCTGTTCAATGCCCGATATAACACCCTGCCACCTCGCTTGTACCATCATCAGCAGCCTGTACCCTTAAAAGGCTCAAAAGCAGGACATTTCAATGCTGCTTTGGCTGAACAGTTACAATGGTCGGATGAAGATAAAGCTCAATGGATAGAGATTTGCAGCGGGCAAAAAACCTTTGAGGAATTTGAGCCGCTAGCGATGGTCTATGCAGGTCACCAGTTTGGACAATGGGCAGGCCAATTGGGCGATGGACGCGGCTTATTGATTGGGCAAATCATCGATAAACATGGGCAAACCATTGACCTCCATCTCAAAGGTGCTGGCTCGACCCCTTACTCACGCATGGGCGATGGCCGTGCGGTGCTACGTTCAGTAATTCGGGAATATCTTGCAGGACATGCGCTGAACAGCTTAGGTGTTGCATCAAGCAATGCCGTGGGTTTTACCAGCTCTGAACAAGGCGTACAGCGTGAAAAACTCGAGCTTGGCGCGATGATGCTACGTACATCTGACTGTCATATCCGATTGGGACATTTTGAATGGATCAATCAATATCAGGGTGATTTACTACCTGAATTCACGCAAAAATGCATCGAATGGCACTATCCTGAATGCTTGAATGCCGAACAACCGATTTTAGCTTTTGCCACTCAAGTCATTCAGCGTACCGCAGTGATGATTGCCAAATGGCAGCTCATTGGTTTCGCACATGGCGTGATGAATACCGACAATCTGAATATTACTGGTTCAACACTCGATTTTGGACCTTATGGATTTATGGAGCGCTTCCGCCCAAACTGGATCAACAACCATTCGGATTACCAAGGCCGCTATACCTATCAGCAGCAGCCGAGCATTGGGCATTGGAATTTATGGCAATGGCTGAATAATCTCATTCCGCTCTGCCCTACGGACTATGACAAAGAACAGTGGAAAGAAGATTTAGCTAAGTGCTTAGAGCATTTTGAACTGACCTTCTTGGAACATTATAAATTGGGCTTAGCTCAGAAAATGGGTTTGCCAAGTTTCCATAAAGACAGCTTTGACTGCGCCATGGCCTTTTTGCGTATTCTGCAAAGTGAACAGCTGGACTACACGCAAAGCTTTATTCGTCTGCAAAATCATGAATATGAAGCCATTAAAGATGACAGTTTAGACCGTCGCGCATTTGAAGGTTTCTTGGCCCAATATGAAAGCATCCGTGCGCATCAGGACACCGATGCTTTAGATGCTGAAATGGCAAAGGCCAATCCGCATTATATTTTGCGAAATCACATGGCGCAAAAAGCCATTGAACTGGCAGAGCGTAATGATTTTTCTGAAGTTGAGCGTTTGTTTACATTATTGAGCCAACCATTTACTAAACAACCTGACCTAGAAAAAACTGAAGATTTAGGACCTTTACCAAGTGATGTGCCTGAAGTGATGGTCAGCTGCTCGTCTTAAAAAATTATCCACAAATCCACATTTCACTCGAATCAAAATTGTGGATAATTTAAACATTATCCACAATTCAGAAATCGATGGACTGCGAAAGCAGTTTATCCACTAAATTACAATGACAAGAAAACGTATCTCCATTTTTAGTTTCGCCATCCTCATCTGTATTGTCGCTGCCTGCTTTGCCTATCAAAAATTTGAAAAATATCTACCTACACCTGCCAATGCACTGGCCTTTCCACCTGAATTAAGCGATGCACAAATTCAAAAAATTCGCACAGAAACGCCGATCGACAATATTCAGGTACATAAAGCTGAGCGTTATTTAGAGTTAAAACATCAGGATCAGGTCATTCGGCGTTACCCGATGCGTCTGGGTTTTCAACCGCTTGGACATAAAGTTCAAGAAGGTGATGGCAAAACGCCTGAAGGCAGCTATATGATTGATTGGCGCAATCCGCAAAGCGCATTTTATAAATCTTTGCATATCTCTTACCCCAATGCGGCCGATAAACAGAAGGCTAAAAATCTAGGGGTTTCTGCAGGTGGTGACATTATGATTCATGGTTCGGCGACCAGTTTACAAATGAAAGCTGCACCACAACTGATGACGTATTTCCCACAAAAAGATTGGACTTGGGGCTGTATTGCAGTGCGCAATATTGATATGGATGAAATTTGGCAACTGGTGAATAATGATACAGCGATTAATATTCATCCTTAGGCTTTAACGCTCAGGCTTATTTTTGGGTATCCCCTATGATTGCATTACATGCTGTAGCTGCGAAGACAGCCTTAGTCCTGCCAGAAACCACGTGCAGCCAGCCTTTTGGTGAAGGCTGTGATGTGTTTAAAGTGATGGATAAGGTTTTTATGCTGAGTTTTCATTTAGAAGGCAAAGCAGCGATCAATTTAAAAGTGCTGCCAGACAATGGCGCAATGTTTAGAGATATTTATCCCTTTATTCGTGCGGGCTGGCATATGAATAAGAAGCATTGGATTTCTGTTTTTACAGATGAAGAATTGGAAGAAGAACTGCTGCAGGATTTGGTGCTGAATTCTTATGAATTAGTTGTATCGAAGTTAAATAAAGGACAGCGGCAAAGGATTGAGTTGCTGAGGAGTGTTTAGATAACACTTCCCTTACAATTAAGTTAATATTGAGAATTTCAAATAATCACTATTATGTTAATTAGATAGTTGTTTGGTGCCCCACTGTTTATAAAATAACGAGTTAGAAACTTTATTATTTATTAGTCTCGTTTAATCCTGATTTTTTATGTTAATATTTTTCTTAACATTAAGAATTTTAATAATTTATTATGGATGATAATTCTAAACAAGTTGAGCTACACAAACAACATACAGCTTTAGTTGAAAAAACTACTTTTATGTTTCTTACAGCAGCAACAGCTTCAATTGGTTTTATTTTGACTCAGCTAAAGCAGGTCATTTGGAGTGATTTAATTTGGTTAATTATAGGATCATTGCTTTTTTTAGCATTAAGTTTCATTTTCGGATCTGCTCAATTAGGGCATAAGGCAAATTTTTTAAAATTTAATTCTGAATACTTAAGTCTATTATCTAAAAAGTCTAGTACTATGGATGAAGCTAAATTATTAGTTAAGAATTTTGAAAATGCAGCAAATAAATTAACATCAACAAGTAAATGGCAGAAAATGTTTCTTTTTTTAGGTGCAGTACTTTATTTCATATATTCAATTCTGGATATTTATTTAAAATCCGTTATTTAAATTTCATAAAATTAACATAATACACGTTATACGAAATAATTTATTTTATCCAATACAAATCATATTCTTATAAAAAGCTGTCCTAGAATTTAATACACTAGAGCAGTCTTTATATGAATACTCACTCAATTTGCGTATTTTGTCAGAATTTTCAAAATCATTCTTTAGTGGCAATGAACAAAGGCTCGTCCCTAAGCCCTCATAGTATTAAACCTTCTTCGCTTGCATCACTCTAAACAGCACATACAGCAGTAAAATCCATACGGGCTGCATCAGCACCGACAGCATAAAGCCCTGATTCCACATGATGTATAAAATCATCAGCATGAACACCAAAACAAAGTAGTTGGTGAACGGTGCAAATAAAGCAGGAAACTTAGTTTGTATGCCCTGCTGCTGCATCGCTTTTCTAAACTTCAGGTGAATCAAGCTGATCAGCATCCAATTCAGCACCGCAGCGCTCACCACGATATAAATCAAATAACTCAATGCTTTTTCAGGCAAGAAGTAATTCAGCAGCACACAGCCAAAAATCAGCAAAGCAGAAAATAAAACTGCAGCAATCGGCGTACCGTATTTATTCACCTGTTTAAATGCTTTTGGCGCATTGCCCTGTTCTGCCAAACCGAGCAGCATGCGGCTATTGGCATACATGCCGCTATTACAGACCGAAACGGATGCCGTCAAAATAATAAAATTCAGCAAATGCGCCGCCCAATCAATCCCCATCTGATTAAAAATCATCACAAAAGGACTATGATCCAGACCGCCAAGTTTCAACTGGTTCCACGGCACCAGCGACAGCAATACAGCCAAAGAACAGATATAAAATAAGAACACGCGGATTACGGTCTGATTCACCGCTTTCGGGATATTTTGATCAGGATTTTCAGTTTCAGCCGCCGCCATGCTGATTAATTCAATGCCGCCAAAAGCAAACATCATAAAGGCCAGCATGTAGAATAAGCCTTCAAAACCGTGCGGGAAGAAGCCGCCATGTACCCATAAATTACTAATCGAAGCGGTAGAATCTGCGCCTGCTGTAAGTAGCAGATACACACCAAAAATAATCATGGCAACAATCGCCACAACCTTAATCATCGACAGCCAAAATTCAGATTCTGCATACAGTTTGACATTGGCTAAATTGGCTAGCGTAATCACAGCAAAAAACACCAAAACTGAAACCCAAGCAGGCACATGCGGCCACCAGTAATTGACATATTTGCCTATCGCGGTCAGCTCAGTCATCACCACTAAAATATACAGAATCCAGTAGTTCCAGCCCGTTAAAAAGCCCGCAAACTTGCCCCAATACTTAAAAGCAAAATGACTGAATGAACCTGTGACTGGCTCTTGTACAATCATCTCGCCCAACTGGCGCATAATCAGAAAAGCAATCAAACCACCAATCAAATAGCCCAGAATTATCGATGGTCCAGCCGACTCAATAATATGCGCAGAGCCTAAAAATAGCCCTGTCCCGATTGCGCCACCCATTGCAATCAGCTGAATATGACGGTTCTTTAATCGGCGCTGCAGTTGAGGCATTTCGCTGCTCACAACACGTTCTCATCTTATAAAAAAGTGGATTGTAGCCTGTGCAGCTCTTTGCAGCCAAATATTCGCAGATCATTTCTGTATGAATCATTATGGAATACAGTGCGTGAGCTGCATCAATCTATAGCACATAGTCAACTTGATAGGATGGACAATATAGGCCATATGGTTCTATTAGAACAGCCAGAAAATTTAGCTGCCAGCATACTTAAGTGGCTGAATATATTGTCCCTTTAAATATAAACAGCCCTCAATAGAGAGCTGCTTTTTAGCATTCACTTCACTTGATGGATGATTGATAGTGAATGCAGTACGTCTAAACCTATTTATTTATGCTGCGGTGTCATGTAAATCGTTATTTACGCTGTGGAACATCAGCCCAGCGTGCATAACTCTTCGTGCTTTTCAGCACAGTGCCCGCTTGTTTTGCAGCGAAGCCACTATAGTCCTGAGAGAAACTATCCGAATTTTCATCAAAACTCACACCATCAAATAATGGGAAAGTTCCGGCTTTTTTCTGAATCACCACATCATCAATCATCCAGCCACGGAAACCATTATAAAGTCCATCGACCGTTCTAAATTGGAATTTCAGCTGAACATTGGCCTTGCCTGCATATTCATCCAATGAAATTGCTTCTTGCTGAACAGCAGCCGGCGCGAGGTTAAAGCCTAAATTACTGTATGGAATCGGCGCGCGCTCATATGCAGAGGACGGATCTGCCAGCGGGTTTAATCGAGCCAAGGTCTTAAAGCTGTTGCCACCGTCGGTAGAAACTAAAATATTCATCAAATCGAACCCTTGATTATTTGGATTGACCGACTCAATTTCCCACCATGTTTTAAAGCTTAAACTCAAAGGCGCTTGATACTGGCTTAGATTAATGGCAGGTGAGATTAACTCACCCATATTATGGGTATTAGATGTTCCGCCATCAAACTCTGGAGCCAAAGATGAATCACTTAAAGCGCCAATAAAGTTGCCATTAACTTTGTCGCCATACCAATATGCCGTATTACCTTGCAGTGGCTCAGGCACCTTGCCTTGACTTTGGTCATTCGGCGCTAAGCGTACACGCTGATTCACTTGATTATTACGGATGTTGTGACCTTTGTTTAGCAACTGCCAATCAACATTGGCCACACTTGGCTGCGACCTTGTCCATGCATTGCGAGTAGCAGAATCCGCTTCAAAAGTTTCACGCCATACCGCATCTACAGATGCTGTTTCAGGCAGCACTTCAAATTGATAGCCCGATGCAGAAGAAGCAATGACCGTAACTTTTTTCGTAATAGTGTTAATTCCTGCACCGTTAATGGTGAGCGTGGCATTTTTCAATGCTTCAAGCAGATCATTGCTCACATTAAATGAAAGCGTGAAATATCCATTGGCATCAGTCAAAGCACTAACAAATGCGCCATTGGTCGCTGTACCGCCAGACAATGACACTTGCGCATTCGCCAAAGGTTTCCCTTTAAAAATCACTTGACCAGACAATGTTCCGACCACTGCATCATTGACTGGTGCATCACTTAGTGTCTGACAGTCTTGGTCTAAGCAGTTGAGAACCACATTCAACACAATGCTCTTATTGGTATTTTTAGGATGGATCAAGAATGCCGAAACTGCAGACTGTCCATTTTTAGTGACCAAAACATAATATGTGCCTGCAGCCAATTTAGGCAGTTTAACGATGCCTTGAGCATTCGCAAGGTAACTTTGACCTTTAAAATGAGTCGCTGTCGGTAAACTGTTGATCGGTGGAAAGAACTGTTCAGAATCATCTGCTGTGATTGTATTTGTTGCTGTTTTCAGACTGCCTGCTTGTACTTTTTGCCATTCTTCATCACTTAAAATCTGAATCGACGCAGCATTTAAAGCAAGATTATTCACATCTAATAAAGTCAGCTCTTCTACACTCTTTTGTACCATAGCATCGGCAACTGGCTCTGGCGGTACACTCCCTGTCTCGTCACGATCACTACCACCGCATGCCGTTAAACCCAAGACACCCGTGACCATTATTATTTTTACAAAAGCGCTATTTTTCATCTGTTCTGCCCTCTGGCTGTTCCATTTTTAAAAATTGTTATCTCTACATTGAACTCTGCCAGCTCAAACATACTGGTGAATATTCCAGCAAAATAATAACCAATTTTCATTAAATGCGCAAATTTCACATTTTATGCCTTTATGGCTTTCGGTTCTTCTTGTATTTAAAATTAATGCAACTAGCTATACACGTAGCAAAAAAAACAGGCCGAAGCCTGTCCTTATAGTATTTACAATCTATTTTAATCTTCTGGATATTCAAAACGGTAGCCAACGCCATACACGGCTTGAATCCACTCATGACGGTTGCCGGTTTCCGCTGCATCTGAAATCTTACGACGTAAATTTTTAATATGACTATCAATCACACGGTCAGCCACTTCAAAACTGTCCGGATTAATATGATCAAGCAATTGCGCACGTGAATACACCTGCCCTACATGCTCTAAAAACAACTCTAGTAAACGAAACTCTGTTGGCGTTAAGCTCAACGCTTTTTGTTGATACCAAATGCGTTGCTGTGCTTTGTCCATACGGAATAAATCATTCACCTCTGGCTCTGCTTTTCGTTCTAAACGACGTAATACTGCTTGCACACGTGCCACCAATTCTTTCGGACTAAACGGTTTGCAGACATAATCGTCAGCACCCATATTAAGCCCCAATACACGGTCAATTTCTTCAGTGCGTGCAGTCACCATAATAATCGGCAGATCAGACTGCTCACGGACTTTACGGCAAATGGTTAAGCCATCCATACGGGGCACCATCAGGTCTAAAATCATCAGACTCGGTTTACGTTGTGTGAAGCTGTCATAGGCTTCTTGCCCATCATGAAACATGCTGACTTCAAAGCCTGCAGCCTCTAGATAATCACGCACTAGCTGTGCAAGTTCCACTTCATCTTCAACCAACATGATATGTTTCATGCATGCTTCCTTTTAATATTTCATCTGTTTGGGAAATGTCAATTTGCAACGCAAACCGCCCAATGGAGAATGATCAAAACTCAATTCTCCGCCCAATGCTCTAGCTATTTTTACGGATAACGCCAATCCTAATCCTGTACCACCAGTTGCACGCGTACGTGAATCATCCACACGATAGAAACGCTCACCTATACGTGCCAACTGTTCATCAGTTAAACCAAATGGGCTGTCATCAACATACACGGTCCACTGGGTTTCATCTTGCTCAGTATGGACATGCACTTCACCACCAGCTTCCGTATAACGAATACTGTTACCCAATAAGTTGACCATAATCTGTTTAAAACGGTCTATATCTAATTGTAATGAAGTCCCTTCGCCCATTGCGGTAATTTTCAAATCTGCTTGCTCAAACTTCGGCTTAAAGCTTTCAACCTCTTGGATCACTACATCCCAAGGATTGAGCGTGGTCAAATAACAATTCAGTTGTTGTGCATCGGCTTGTGCCAAATCTGCCAAATCTTTGGTCAATTTTTTCAAACTACTCACTTGATTCAGCATCGAAGTAAAATGCTCTGGCGTTGGCTTACGAATACCGTCCTGCATCGCCTCAATTTGAGCCTGTAACACGGCCAATGGCGTTTTCAATTCATGTGAAGTATCAGCCACCCATTGACGACGTGACGTTTCATGCTGATCGAGAATTACGGCCAACTGATTCAATTCATTCGATAAATCACCAAGCTCATCATTACGGTTCACTGCAACTTGATGTTGATAATTACCCTTGGTTAATTCACGTGTTCCCATTAACAAACGCTGAATCGGTTTTTTAAAGTATGTTGCCAATAACAATGCTGCAATCAAACTTGCAATAAACGTAAGCGCATAAACCAATAATAAATAACGTTTTTGCTTACTAAAGAAGTTAATACTGATCGCATCATCTTGATCGAGGACAGGTTTGAGCCCCAAATATCCCACGATTTGATTATTCACCATAATCGGACGATAAGAGATTTGTTCATCTGTCGGCTCACCCACAACAAATTGGCGATGTGCATCATATAAAGATAAACGCGAACTCAAGCCCAAGCGGTCAGGCATTTGGATAAATTGTTTCTTACCACCATTATTACTGTTACTTTGTGAGGATTGATCTGCATCTTTTTCATCTGTGTTCGACTCTTTTGGACGGAATACATTTTGGTTCGTACTTAAAGGAAATTTTAAACCTTCAAAGGGTTGGAACTCAGATGGTAAGTTTTGTTCCAGCCATTTCAGCTCTTCAATTTTTTGCTCTGCCGTATGCTGTGGTGTTGCCAGCATCGATGCTGCATTTAAACTATGATCTTGGAAATAGCGCTGCTGCAATGCAATGTCATATTGACGACGTAGCCACCACCGAGAGAGACGATCATAGTCATCTGGCGCTGCCTGCCCTTCAATTTGCAGAATCTGTGCCTGAATCGCATTGCCCCAATCATGATAGACCGTATACACATCGGCTAAATTTTCAATGACATGGTCAAGCTTTTGCATCTCGACATCGGCCACATATTTGGTGAAATTACGCTGCATATTCCAATGCAAAACGCCAAGACTTACCGTTGTGATGACGAGCGTCGTCAACAGCACAGTCAGAAACAAGCGTAGGGCAATCGGGATACGACGTATTTTCAAACGAGAACTCTCATTTTTCTTCTATATTCATTATTGTAGCGAACACGCAACTAAAAAACTCTCCATTGTTTCTACATCTTTATTATTTAATCTTTAACCATCGGAAAAAGATCTAATCTGGTGGGGTAAAGACTATGAAACAAATGACCAAAATTGCTTTAATCGGTGCAAGCGTATTGAGCATGGGTGCATTAACTGCCTGTCAATCGACAACCGCACCAAAAGATAACGATCATGGCCGTATGATGAAACAACATCATGGTGATCACGATCGTCGTATGTCACCTGAGCAACGTGAACATTTTAAACAAATGCGTGCAGAGCAACGTCAAGTGTTTGCTGATATGCAAAAAGCCTGCGATGGTAAGGCTACAGGTTCAACAGTTCAAGTAAAAGCTGGCGATAAAAATATTGATGGTACATGTACCATGGTGTTCAAAGCAGACCGTCAAGACATGAAAAAAGCACGTGGTGAACACAAACCAATGCGCGGTGAACATCGTCCAATGCGTGGCGACATACGTGGTCAGATGCAACGCGGTGAGCCACTGACTGATGCAAAACGTGCAGAGCTGACTAAACAGTTTGATCAGCGTTTAGCGGAACGCCAAGCCAAACAACAAGCGATTATGAAAGCATGCCAAGGCAAAACCGATGGCAGCGCGGTTGCGATTAAAGTTGGCGAACAGCAAATCAATGGTAAATGTGAAGTTCGCTTCCAACCTAAAGCCCCTGTTGCCCCAACGCCAGCGCCAGTGAAATAATCCAAACTTAGATCGCAATATCATTGCGTAAAAAAAGGCACTCCCAGGAGTGCCTTTTTTATTGGACATATCTTTTTACGCTTTTTGACTATTTGTGTCATTCATTTTCAGCCAAAAGTGTTTACACTCAATGCACTTAGCATTTTCAAGGGATATTTCTTTGACTTTACAGTCACCAACAAATCGCCCTGAAATGCTTGTACCCAATAAGAAGATGTTGCACGATTAGAACCATTCCAATACGTGTCATTGAAGACACGTTCAAATGTTTATTTAGGATTACTAACGCTGGTAGAAACCAGTATTGAGGAAAACGATATGCCACAATACAAAGCGCCCTTACGTGATATGCAATTTGTTCTGCATGAACTTTTAAAAGCAGAAGATCACTATGCACAACTGCCTGCATTTTCAGACACCGTAAGCCGTGAGTTGGTTGACCAATATCTAGAAGCTGCTGCTGACTTCTGTGAAAATGAACTTTCTCCTCTTAACCAAGTCGGCGACCGTGAAGGTTGTACTTGGAATGATGGCGTTGTAACAACACCAACTGGTTTTAAAGAAGCGTATCAAAAATATATCGAACTCGGTTTCCCATCTTTATCTGCTGAAGAACAATACGGCGGTCAAGGCTTACCGGTTTCTTTAGGCAACATCATTTCAGAAATGGTGGGTACTTCGAACTGGGCATGGGGTATGTACCCTGGTCTATCTCATGGTGCTGTCCGTACATTAGAACATCACGGTTCTCAAGAGCAAAAAGACACTTACCTTCCTAAACTTGTTTCAGGTGAATGGACCGGTACGATGTGCTTAACAGAATCTCATGCAGGTTCTGACTTAGGTATTATCCGTTCTAAAGCTGAACCACAAGCAGACGGTAGCTATGCAATTTCTGGCGAGAAAATCTTTATCTCTGCTGGTGAACACGACATGGCTGAAAACATCATCCATATCGTCCTTGCTCGTCTTCCAGGTGCACCAAAAGGCACGAAAGGTATTTCATTATTCATCGTACCTAAATTCAATGTAAATGCTGATGGCTCAATTGGTGAGCGCAATGCTGTACGTTGTGGTTCGATTGAACACAAAATGGGTATCCATGGTAACGCGACTTGTGTCATCAACTTTGATAACGCAAAAGGCTTCTTGATTGGCCCTGAAAACCGCGGTCTAAACTGCATGTTCACATTCATGAACACTGCACGTATCGGTACTGCTGTACAAGGTCTTTCAGCTTCTGAAGGCGCTTTCCAAGGTGCACTTGCTTACGCAAAAGACCGTTTGGCAATGCGTTCACTTTCAGGTCCTAAAGCACCTGAAAAAGAAGCAGATCCAATTATCGTGCACCCTGCAGTGCGCAACATGCTGCTTACGCAAAAATCATTTGCTGAAGCTGGTCGTGCTCTGGTTTACTTATTGTCTTTCCATGCCGATATCGTGGAACAAGGTGCAACTGAAGAAGAACGTAAGTTCTCTGACAATATCTTGTCATTATTAACTCCAATTGCTAAAGCATTCTTGACTGAAACAGGTTCTGAATCTGCAAAACACGGTGTTCAAGTATTTGGTGGCCACGGCTTCATTTCAGAACACGGTATGGAGCAAATCGTACGTGATACACGTATCTCTTGCTTGTACGAAGGTACGACTGAAATTCAAGCAATTGACTTGTTAGGCCGTAAAGTATTGGGTACTCAAGGTGCAATGTTGAAAGACTTCACCAAGATCATCCATAAATTTGTTGAAGCTAACAAAGACAACGCTGCCATGAAAGAATTTGTTGAGCCGCTTGCTGCGCTAAACAAAGAATGGGGCGACTTAACCATGCAGATTGGTATGAAAGCAATGCAAAACCCTGAAGAAGTAGGTGCTGCTGCAGTCGATTACCTCTACTTCTCTGGTTATGTAACGCTTGCTTATTTATGGGCTCGCATGGCACTAGTTGCACAAGAAACTTTAGCTGCAGGAACAACAGATGTTGATTTCTACAATGCAAAAGTAACGACTGCTCGCTTCTACTTCAAGAAAATCTTACCACGCGTTCGCTCTCATGTAGAAGTGATTGCAGGTGGCCTAGATCCTCTTATGGCATTGGATGCAGAACACTTTGCATTCTAATGTGAATATCTAAAACATATTCAAAAAATTGTACTCGTGAGTGCAGAAATAGAGAAAGGACGGTCATAGCATTGGCAGTCCTTTTTCTTTATAAATAGTCCCATAATTTTACTTTGGTCAATTTTCTCCACGCTGTGTGTCGATACAAATTGCCCCAAGTCCATAGATTCAAACAATAAACAGGTGAACGAACATGCCAATTTATAATGCGCCGCTTGCAGATATGAAATTCATCTTAAATGATGTTTTTAAAGCAGAACAATTCTGGCAAAACAACGAAAATCTTGCTCACGTTGATGCTGCTACTGCAGAAGCCATTCTTGAAGAAATGGCAAAATTTGCGCAAAACGTCACTCATCCTTTAAACCGCACAGGTGATGAAGAAGGCGCAACCTATAGCAATGGCAATGTCACGACTCCTGCTGGTTTCAAAGAAGCATTTAAACAATATGCAGAAGGCGGCTGGATTGGTCTAGGCGCAGATGAAGAATGGGGCGGTCAAGGCATGCCAAAAATGCTGACTGTTCTGTCTGACGAAATGCTGTTTGCAACCAACCCATCATTCATGCTCTACCCGCTTCTTTCTGTAGGTGCAGGCATGGCATTAAACAGCTATGCCTCACAAGAGCAAAAAGAAACTTATTTGCCAAAAATGTATACAGGCGAATGGTCAGGCACGATGTGCTTAACTGAACCGCATGCAGGTACAGATTTAGGTATTATCAAAACTAAAGCTGAACGTAATGAAGACGGTACTTATAACATTACTGGTACGAAAATCTTCATCACTGGCGGTGACCACGACCTTTCTGAAAATATCATCCACTTAGTTTTAGCGAAAACGCCTGATGCGCCTGCGGGCTCACGCGGAATTTCACTATTCATCGTACCTAAATTCTTGGTGAATGCAGATGGTTCATTGGGAGAGCGTAATGCTGTAGGCCCTGGTTCTATTGAACATAAAATGGGGATCAAAGCGTCTGCAACATGTGTGATGAACTTTGATGGCGCGAAAGGCTACCTGGTTGGTAAAGAAAATGAAGGCCTTGCAGCGATGTTCGTCATGATGAACTACGAACGTCTGTCTATGGGTATTCAAGGCCTAGGTGCTTCTGAATTTGCTTATCAAAATGCAGCGCAATATGCGACTGATCGTTTACAAGGTCGCAGCGCTTCTGGCGTTCAATCGCCTGCAAAACCTGCAGACAGCATCTTAGTTCATGGTGATGTACGTCGTATGTTGCTGAACGCACGTGCCAACAATGAAGCGTCTCGTGCATTTGCGGTTTATGTTGGTCAACAACTGGACATTACCAAGTTCTCTACTGACCCAGAAGCAGTCAAAGCAGCCAATAACCGTGTTGCGCTGTTAACACCTATTGCGAAAGCGTATTTAACAGATACAGCTTTCCAAGCAACGCTAGATGCCCAAATGGTCTTCGGTGGTCACGGCTTTATTCGTGAATGGGGTATGGAACAATGTATTCGTGACCTCCGTATTGCACAGATTTACGAAGGGACCAACGGTGTTCAATCGCAAGACTTAATTGGTCGTAAAACCATTAAGTGCAATGGTGAATTCATTGCTGAATATATCCAAGAAATCCGCGATTTTGCCAATAACTTAGATGCCAGCTTGAACTACATCAAAGATGCAACATTAGATGCAGCAGCTGAAGTTGAAGCGGTGACTCAATATGTACTTGAAGCTGCTCGTGAAAATATTGAGTTCCCGAACTCAGCAGCAGTTGATTACCTACATGCTGTAGGCCTACTCAGCTTTGCCTATATGTTTGCCCGCATTGCAGATGCAGCAAAAGACAAAGATGGCGAGTTCTACCAAAACAAACTTGCACTGACTCTTTACTTCACGCAGCGTATTTTGCCTGAATTGGCTTTACGCATTGCTAAAGTGAAAGCCGGTTCTGAAGTGATCATGAACTTCTCTGAAGCTTACTTTACCAACCAAGCTTAATTAGCCCTACAAAATCAAAAATGCCCGATTTATCGGGCATTTTTTTATTTTACTGCTCTTATTACATAAACACTGAGTGCAACTTTTTCAAAAAATCATAAGCATACTTACTTATTCACAACCTCCTAATTCCATTCGATATGTAAAACAAGGATGGAGCTGATCGTCTAGCATTGGAAATGTAGCCCAATGCGTTGTATCTTTATCTAATTTAAATCCTGCCTTCATTAAGACATTTTGTGATGCTAGATGTTCCTCAGCACAAAAAGATGAAACAACATTCGTGACATGATTCTGCTTTAAATACTTAATTCCTCCAATTAAAGCCTCAGTCATATAACCACAACCATGAAAATTCACCCCTAACCCAAAATGTATTTCTCCATGGTTTTCTTGATTGAAGAAATACAGTAAGCCCATCGCTAAATGCGTATTCTTATCACTAATCACCCATGCAAAATCAGGATTGTGTATCGACCAATAATGATCTGCCCACTTTTCTAAAACACTCTTAGTCTGTTGAATCGTTAAATGTGGCAACCGCTGCAGATAACGAGTTGCTTCTATATTCGAAAAATATGTATCAAATAATGAAATTTCATCTCCTAACTGACACTTTCTCAGGCATAAACGTTCAGTTTCAATCCTATTGGGCATGATTCTTTAGCCTGTTATTTCATGGGATAAAATTTTTTGATCGACTCAACCATTTCAGCATTCGACATTTCCAAAGCTTTTGCCACATTCATTGCATCTACAACGCTGCGATTTTGACTCACTTTAAACTTACCCAAAATTGAGTCTATTTCGATTTCAATCGCTATAATTTTTTCCAGTTGTTCCGCGATAAAATCATGAGGCGCATCGCCCATTTTCCATGGCACAGGTTGGCTAGCTTCATGTTGTCGAGTCAATCGAGCCAAAACACCTCGTATATATTTTTCATCTGCAACTTTACGTATCTTGCCTTTGACATGTACCACGCGGTAATTCCATGTCGGTACAACGCGATGATGCTCCTGTTTTCCCTCATACCAGCTTGGCGAAATATATGCATCATCGGCATGAAAAATCACATAGGCTTGCGCTGACTGATTTAGCAATTCAAACATTGGATTAGCCTTGGCAATATGACCGCGCAATATGCCCAATTCGCCTGACTCAGCGTCATATTCTAGTGGTAAATGATTCACTTCCAACTCACCATTGGGTGCAGTCAGTATTACTGTCGCCAAAGCATACTTACGCATAAGATCAATCAGATCAGGCAGTTCATCATGTTTAAAATGCGTTGGTTGATACATCGTCGCTTCATTCTTATAGGACAAAATTTAAGCTCAAACTTAACATTAAAACCTTTATTGAACCTAAAAAATATTTTTGTCATATGCGCTTCATGTGCATGAAATTTGCTTGGTATTTAATGACTTGTTCTTCATTGAATATTTACGCAATTTACACAGGAGGAATATATATGACACACCGTGATCCCAAAGTAGAAAAAATCGAAGCCCTCCTCGACCGACTTGGCAATATTGCTGTAGAAGGTTTTCATTATCTTGCACTGTTTGTCATCGGCTGTATGATTTTATGGTCTGCGGGTCATACCATTTTTGAAATTATTACGGTTAAACAATTCGCCACGATTGACGATATTTTATTATTGTTTATTTACCTCGAACTCGGTGCCATGGTCGGTATTTATTTTAAAACCAACCACATGCCTGTTCGCTTCCTGATTTATATTGCTATTACTGCCCTGACCCGTTTACTGATTTCGGGCATTCAACATGACCATAAAGCGGATATGGGCTTGGTCATTACTACAGGTTCGATCCTTATCCTTGCTGTGGCCATTTTGATTGTGCGCTATGCCTCTTGGACATATCCTTCGGTTATTCGAGATAAGCATTCCGAGAAGCCACTGCCTGAAGGAAAAACCCCGCGCCCGCAAGATGATGAATTGGCTTAAACACTAAATCGTTCCCTCTCCTTTTAGGAGATGAATAGCACTGCTACGCAAGGAAGAGGTTATAAACCTTATCGATTAGGCACAAGCACATAGCGACCATTTTCAAAGATCCAATACATTCCACTTGGGGGTGCCGGTAAACCTAAACGCTGCCAATCACTGATAAACGTATAGGTCGAACTCGAAATACTCGCGCTGGCAGGATCGCCATTGACCCAACTATAGCTCTGCGAATTTTGAGTAATCGTGGTCGGCGCGTTGTATTGAATACTAATGCCACTTTGTGGATACTGCGGATAAGGTCGATTTGGATATTGCGGATAAACCGGCGGGCGACTTGGATAATGAGGATAATTCGGCGCATGCTGCGGATAGCCAGGCCGATTCATCGACGGTGGGCGGTGTTGTGGTTTTGATGTATCCACACCTTGGTAGTTTGCCCATTTGTTTTCCGCAAAAGTACTGGCCGAAGCACTGATCAGCATCACACCTGCCATTGCATAGAATAATGTTGCTTTCACTCAAGCTCTCCTTCACGGTATATAGATTAAGTATAAAACCCATTTTAGGAGAAAAAATGAATAAAAATCCATCAAATGCAAGAATTTGTTAATTTTCCGACCAAGCTGATCGCACCTTCAAGCTAGCCTGTTTTTCATTGGATTATGCTAAGATGCCTTTTATTTCGTAGTGGATCAACGCTGTGTCTGAATTAAGTTTTGACCGACTTCATCAATTTTTTTCTAAAGTTCCAAGTATTCAAGAACAACTCATTGACTCGTACGGAACCGATGGTAAAACTGCTTGGTGGTTTAAATTTCAAATCAATGTCGACCATCCTTTGGCATGGCAAACTGTTCAAGAGTTGGGACACGTTTTAAATTATATTTCCAAGAACGAACGTTTACCGACACAGTTTTTACCTGTTTCTCCACCACCGTATATGAATGGTGAAGCCAAACAATTTTTATCATGGGTGATTCAATGCAATCATGCCGATTTTCCACCAGATGTTATCTGTGACTGGTTAGAAGCACGGTTACCGCAACCGGTAGATGATGCCGATAAATGGAAAATCAAAACCGATATTAAAGAATTGGATCAAATGACGGATAAGGATTTAGATCAAATCGTTCCGCCAAATCCTGAACCGAAGAATTAATAATTGCTAAATACACCTCTCCCGAACCCTCTCCTGAAATGAGAGGGAATTCCTTCCCCCTTTGGGGGAAGGTTAGGATGAGGGGAAAATTAAAAAGTAGATAATCCGCTCCATTCCATAAAGCGATATAACACATATTTCAACTTAGACTCATCAGCATACGTGTCGTAATCCACACTCATTTGCTTACCATCACGGTTTGACCAAGCCGTATTAAAATACTGATTTGCCTCTTTAAAGACTTGAGCGTCTTTCAAACCGATCACGCGTAAATCAGTTTCTAAATTATAATTTTTCAGGTTACGCGCTGTGAAATTTGCAGAACCTAAAATCATATCTGCCTGATAGGCTGTCCGTTTTAAAATCATCTTGCTATGGCACTGCTCACCTTGGGTATTACACCAACGTACATCAATACCGGCATCATGTAATTCAGAAGCAACAGGACGATTTGGAATACCATTTTTGGTTCGACCAAAAGCATCTTTATTCGGATCGAGTAATACCCGCACTTTCACGCCACGCTCATGTGCAGCAATGAGTGCTTTGATAATTTTACGTTCTGACAAGTAGAACATCGCGATATCAATTTCAGTTCCAGCTTTCTTCGCGCTATCAATTAAGTCGAGTGTGGCATCATAAATTGCTTTTTCAGTCAGTACTTGAACCTGTGGCTGATTTTTCGCGGCGTCAACATCTTTAATCACCACAAATGGAATATTGGCTTTAGACATCATGCCTACGGCTTGCTCAGTCTTTAACAGATCAATCGCAGTCATGCCTTTGACTGTTAAGGCTACATTGGAATGTCGTGAGCTACCATCATGTGGATTCATAGAGGTGACTAAACCTTTCCAACCGTCAACGGTATCTACCACCAAGGTTTTTCGATGATTGGCTTTAAAGTTGAAAAGATCCATATAACTGCGGATCGTCACTTTCTCGGTTCCCAATGGGTTCGGTAACCAGCCTTTTTCTGGATTGTTGCCAATATCTTGACAGCAGATATACCAAAAGCCAGACCATGCTGGATTGGAAGCACGAAGCGGTACCAAATTGGTTTCCATCAACTCAATCCCCCCTTGCCGTAATTGACGATAATGCTCGGGTTGAATGCCGCCATAGACCGAATTGACAGGGTCAGTAATCACAAAAATTTCCACTTGAGGAGATAGTCGACGCTTCAAAATCAGCGCATCGGTCAGCTCCTGCGTTAATTGTTCATGTTTTAATTGAGAATCGCCAACTTGCGGATTAAAAAGAAACATATCCAACACAATGGTCGACTGTGCTTCTTCGATCATTTTCAGCATTTCTTTAAAAATGCGATGTTCCTGTTGCTGCTTTCCTTGCGCATCGATATAGGTTTCATCCACTAAAAAGTTCACTTCGGCATGGCGAAGTTTTCCCGTGTAGTTCAGCCCTTCTGGGAGTGGTTTTAGCGTGTGATAGGTTGCCGATGCCAAATAACCTAAAACCAATAAACCAATGACCACGCCCACATAGCGACGACGTGACCAATTGAGCTTGTGATGTATTCGTTGAATGATGCGCATAAGAAAAAACCTAGTCTAATGCGCTCAGACTAGGTTCTATTCATTGATTTTTCAAGGGGATTTCTGTGACTTCAGCTTGATTAGAACACCTTACTCAGTCACATTTAGCTTAAAAACCAAATTCTAGCCCCACAGTAAAATTGCGTCCTACTTGTGGAATATTGGCTAAGAATGAACTGTGTGAATAAACATCTTCATCCAATAAGTTGTTGGCTTTGAAGTACACACGGTAATCATTACGGTCTTTTAACTGACCGCTATAAGCGACACCTAAATTAACCATGTTATAACCGTCAGTTTCTTGTTCATACGCCGTGATTTTATCTTGCTTAAAGACATGTACATATTCTGCCTGGCCTGACCAACCATCCGCAAAATCGACATCAACCTTGGTTCCTAAGCGCCCTGCAGGCACACGTGGTGCATTTTCACCATCAATTTTGCCACGCACATAATCACCAAATACACTCAGTTTATACATGTCATTCACTGCATAACCCACTTGCGCTTCAGCACCATAGAATTTAGCTTTATTTTGCGTGTAATCAACTAAGCGGAAGTTTTCAAAGTTATCTTTGGTTGCAGCATAAATGTAGTTGTCATACCAGTTGTGGTACATATGAACGTGATAATCCAACTGATCTTTTTCATAATGGAAACCTAATTCTAGATTATTAGATTTTTCAACATCTAGATTTTCATTTCCGCGTTCATAGGTATTGGTCGCAAAATGCTTACCATCTGCATAGAGCTCTTGCGCCAATGGCAAACGCTCTTGATGAGAACCCACCAAGGACAATTTATAATTTGGTGCAAATTCCCAGCTCACTGCACCTGAGTAGGAAATACCATAATCGTCATAATCTTTTTGTTCTGAGTCAATCTCAATTTTCTGCTGATCTACACGGGCGCCCAACTCGACATGAAAATTGCCGAATTGTTTATGCTCTAAACCAAACACGCTCCATTTTTGCGTTTTGTTTGGGCTCATCAGTGACTCTTCACCACTGATATTGAGCTTTTGTTGATTGTACTGGGTACCGATTACCCCTTCCCAATCCGCAATCGGGTTATGCACCAACTCTAAACGACCATCATAGCCCTGACTTTTAAAGGTCGTTGCCGCTGTATCACCTTCAATTTCATCATGTTGATAATCGGTATAACTTGCATGTGCACGGATTTTTTGGAAGCCCGCAAACGGATTCGCAAGTTCGGCACGGAAATCATAACGTTCTGACTTTAAGTCGACCCATGGGCCTGCGGCATCATGATCGTGATCATGCTCGTCATGGGCAGAATGGTCATGCTCATCGCTGTGATCATGATTATCATGCCCGTCACAATGCAAGTGATCATCATGTGGATGACAGCTTTCATATTCATGACTATGCCCCGGCAAGCCATATTGGTCTTGACGGTTGCTATAAGACAGTCCAGCAAAACCTCGATCATGAATCCATGACGCACCTACACTGACATTTTGCCCTTCTGCAAATGTGTTGCCAACGCGGCGTTCTTTTTCTAATTCACCATCATGATCATGGAAATAATTGGATGAAATATAGTCATTGGCTTTGCGTTTCGAACCTTCTACACGGATGGCAAATTGCTCACCTAAAGCAGCCGTCACACCGGCACTCGCCAATTTTTCATCACTGCCTGAGTTATAACGAACCCCAACTTGCCCCTCATAGCCCTTATCAGGAATAGAGGTAGGAATTTTTTGATCCGTCACGTTGACCAAACCGCCGACTGTTCCTGCCGCATATAACAGTGTTGATGGCCCACGAATCACTTCTACTTGTTTCGCTAAAATTGGATCAACCGTCACTGCATGGTCAGGGGATAAAGTTGAAACATCTGCTGTTTCAGATGCATGCTCCAACACTTTGACACGTGGCCCATCTTGCCCACGTATTACAGGTCGACTTGAGCCTGCACCAAACTGATTTGAATACACTCCAGGTTGTCCGGCAATGGCATCACCAATAGTGACTCCACCTTGTGCCAAATCTTTATGCTTTATAATGTTATCTGCAACCGCAAAATCTGCAGCACTTTGATTTAAAGGATGAACCTGAACATTAATCGCCTCTAAAGTTTGTACCTGTTGTTGCTGATCATCAGCATAAATATTGGGTGCAATCACTGCAAAAATTGAGATTGTGATTAAATTCTTATGAAAAGACATTTGGAGAGACTCAAATCTGGCTAATTTTGAATAATGTTATAATATAACATTTCATTACTTTTGCAATAAAAAACATTCTAATCTGCCCAAATCATATAGACTCACCGATACCACATTGTATTTATTCATATATTTATTTTAGTTCAATGCCTTTTACCATATCCCATGCTGTACTCGCACCGCCTATTTCCAAATTAAGCGGAAATCGCCTGCCTATTGCAGCACTCGCAATTGGTAGCATGGTGCCAGATTTATTCCGTTTATTTACTAATGCTGACTATGCAGGTTCACATCAATGGTCGGGGTTAATTGTTCCAAACTTAATCCTTGGTTTGCTGTTTTGTGTGCTGTGGTATGTGCTCTATCGCCCGATGTTATTTGCTTTTTTTGGTTTAAATAAGCCGCTGAATCTACAGAATTTCAATCACTGCTGTGGGTTTATGCTCAGTCTCATCCTCGCACTCATCATTGGAACTTCGACGCATATTGTTTGGGATGGCTTGACCCATGTTGACTTTCGTACCTTTGCATTTAAGGATCTATTGAGTCTACCGATTCAATTTTTCGGTCATTCATATCCCTTACATCGTGTGTTGCAAATTGGATTATCTGGCTTGGCACTCCCCGTTTTGGCATGGATGATTTATCGTCATCATCTTCATTATCGAAGTACAGTAAGCATCCCCACATCCATCAAAGTCTATGTATATGGTTTAGCGGCCCTGTCTTTAGCTGCGGGCATCGCAAGTTATTTTTATTTTGCTGACAGTATTTATTCTGATGCCTTTGTACACGACTTGTATGCCTATGTCGGCAAAGCCATTAATTATTTTTTCCGTGCATTTTTAGCCACGTTTAGCTTCGGTAGTCTGATATTTCTGATCTTAAGCAAGAGCACCAATATTTTTTCAACGTCATCGGCTTAAGCCCATCATTGACCGAAAATTTGCTGTAAATTTGGCTGTTTTAGCAATAAGTCCTTGTGACAAAACAGCCAAAAAGAGGCATAATCCCCTATTCGAATAAAAGCGGTACGCTGTTTACGTATTCGCTGACCTTAACCCATATAGTTGGATTTCTAACGCTATGATGCGAACTCATTACTGCGGTTCTTTAACCGAAGCTCAAATTGACCAAACCGTTACATTATGCGGTTGGGTTCACCGTCGCCGTGACCACGGTGGTGTAATCTTCCTTGACATGCGTGACCGTGATGGTCTTGTTCAAGTGGTTATTGACCCAGATACTCCTGAAGCATTCGCAACTGCGGACAAAGCACGTTCAGAATTCGTATTAAAAATTACAGGCCGTGTACGTCGTCGTTACGCAGGTACTGAAAACGCGAATATGACTAGCGGTCAAATCGAAGTTCTTGGTAAAGAAATCGAAGTGCTTGCTGGTTCAGAAACTCCGCCATTCCCATTGAATGACGACAACACAAATATTTCTGAAGAAGTACGTTTGAAATATCGTTTCTTGGATATCCGTCGTCCAGAAATGTTAGATCGTCTTCGTTTCCGTTCTAAATTGACTAACCTAATTCGTAACTACTTCGAAGAAAATGGTTTCTTAGACGTGGAAACACCGATTTTGACTCGTGCGACTCCTGAAGGTGCGCGTGACTATTTAGTACCAAGTCGTGTTTCTAACGGTAGCTTCTACGCACTTCCACAATCTCCACAATTGTTCAAACAGTTGTTAATGGTTGGCGGTATCGATCGTTACTACCAAATTGCTAAATGTTTCCGTGATGAAGACTTACGTGCTGACCGTCAGCCTGAATTCACACAAATCGACGTTGAAACATCGTTCATGAGTGACGATGACATTATGGATTTGATGGAACGTTTAACGGTTAAGATGTTCAAAGAACTTCTAAACGTTCAGTTCGACAAGTTCCCACGTATGACGTATGCAGATGCAATGCGTGACTATGCATCTGATAAACCTGACTTACGTATTCCTTTGAAATTGGTTGACGTTGCAGACATGATGCAAGACGTTGAGTTCAAAG
Organism: Acinetobacter sp. YH1901134; assembly: GCF_013416965.1. Lineage (NCBI taxonomy): Bacteria > Pseudomonadati > Pseudomonadota > Gammaproteobacteria > Moraxellales > Moraxellaceae > Acinetobacter > Acinetobacter sp. YH1901134. The sequence goes on from NZ_VPEW01000011.1 coordinate 55,389, forward strand.
TATTCGCAGGTCCTGCTAAAGATCCTAAAGGCCGTATTGTTGCGCTTCGCGTACCAGGTGCTGGCGCGCTTCCACGCAGCCAAATCGACGAATACACTAAATTCGTGGGTATCTATGGCGCGAAAGGTTTGGCTTACATCAAAGTCAACGAGCTTGAAAAAGGTATTGAAGGTCTTCAATCTCCAATCGTTAAATTCATCGAGCCTATCGTACTTGATCTATTGAAACGCGTTGGTGCTGAAAATGGCGACATCGTGTTCTTTGGTGCGGACAAAGCGAAAATCGTAAATGATGCGATGGGTGCTTTACGTATTAAAATCGGTCACGACATGAAACTTGCAACTTGCGAGTGGGCGCCACTTTGGGTTGTTGACTTCCCAATGTTCGAAGAAACTGATGACGGTAAATGGACGTCTGTTCACCACCCATTCACGCTGCCAAAATCAAGCGTTGAAGAAGTGAAGAACAACCCAGGTGCTGCACTTTCTGTTGCTTACGATATGGTATTGAACGGTACTGAAATCGGTGGTGGTTCACTTCGTATTTATAACCTAGAAATGCAAAAAGCGATCTTTGAAGCGCTTGGTATTTCTGAAGAAGAAGCAGAAGAGAAATTCAGCTTCTTGTTAAATGCGTTGAAATTCGGTGCGCCTCCTCACGGTGGTTTAGCATTCGGTCTTGACCGTTTAGTGATGTTGATGACTGGTGCATCTTCTATCCGTGACGTGATTGCATTCCCGAAAACTAAGACTGCGGAATGTCCTTTAACTCAAGCGCCTGCGCCAGTTGAAGCGAACCAATTACGTGACTTAGGTATTCGCTTACGTGAAAAACCAAAAGCTGAAGAATCTAAATAATCTTACATTTTAAGATTTAGATTTTAAGTTTCAAAAAACCCTGCGCTATGCAGGGTTTTTTATGTCAACCTACAAAAGGTGGTAGAAAACCTACAAAACATAAATTAAAGATTTGATTTACTTTGCTAATATCAAAACGCTTCAAGTACGTTATGATGTTGCACTACATCCTTTGAGCAATGGATAGCTCAATTTTCCACTTCCGATTATTTTGTTTTTAGATTCAGATCTTTTTGTACTTTTCACTGAATAAGTCCGGTCTCTTGGCAAAATTTATTTTATCCCATGCTGTCAATTTTGAGACCTTGTGATTCATGTACTTTCTATTCAAAATCATCGCGTTATTGCCACTTTGGCTGTTACAAAATTTGGCTTTGATGATCGCGTTTATTCTTAATCTATTTAATTCATCGATCAAACGTATCACTAGCATCAATATTCAACTGGCCTACCCAGATTTGTCAGCGACAGCGCAGAGACAGCTCGTCAGCCAAAGTATCCGCAGCCAATGCCTGACCTATATTGAATTTATTAAATGTTGGGGTATGCCGCCGAGTTATAGCTTGAGCTTACTGAAAAATATTTATGGTGAAAATATCCTCACGGAAGCGCTTGCGAATAAAAAAGGTGTGATCGTTGTGGTTCCGCATTTTGGCTGTTGGGAATTACTGAACGCATGGCTCAACTTATATACAGAACCAATGATTATGTATAAACCGAATAAAAATAAAGGGATCAATCGGTATCTGTTAGAAGCACGAGAGAAGTTTAATGCAACCTTAGTCCCGACAGATGAAACAGGGATCCGTGCCATTTTTAAGCATTTAAAACAAGGTGGCCTAACGGTCATTTTACCTGACCATTTACCGAAGCCTTCAGGCGGTATTTATTCCAATTTTTTTGGGCAAAATACTTTATCAATTACACTGGTTTCAAAACTTGCTGCAAAAACCCAATGCAATGTCATTGGCTTAAGTTGTATCCGACAACCCAACTTAAGGCACTTTGATGTGCATTGCCAAACCTTATCAGACGAGATTTTATCTAAAGACTTACAATCCTCTGTCGACACCCTCAACATCGCGATGCAAGACATCATTAACCAAGCACCAGAACAATATATCTGGTCTTACAAACGCTTTCGTGTGTGCTTTGGTAATATCAATACGTACCGCAAATAAAGGTGATCTGAGAACATCTCAACCTTTAGAGTTGTGTTCCGCAGGCTTGAATTAATCTTATTCAATTGAGATCGATTATCGACAGTGGCATAATAGCCTCAATTTCCACTTTAAGTGATTCTCCTATGGCTATGCGTCCTGAAGTCCGTCGTCGTGCAATCGTGTTGATTGTTTTTTCTGTCGTACAATGGTTGTTCATGCGCTACATTTTAGCCAATGAATTATTCAACTTAACCACCTATAACCGAATCGTTTTATTCTGTGTCAGCAGCCTTGCAGGTGCATTATTAATCTTTGTCGGTTTGATTTATATGGTGTTGAAAGGTAATGCGGAAAAGGACTCTTAAAACACTCTAAAGTCTCTTTTATAAAATTAAATAGTTTAGAAATTTTATAAACTGTTAACTAAAAATTTGACCTACTTTATATTTACATGAAATTTTATTTAGAAATAAAGTAGGATATAATTTTATAAAAACAGAATAAATTATTCGTATTCAATTATTTATACTTACTTAAGAATATTTTCATAATTTTCTTTTTATATTTATTTATATATCTTTTTTTCTTACGTATTGTTAATTGTATTTGCTGTCTTTCTTTTTGCAAGTGACTATCTTTATCTACATCTAATATAGGAGGATGTTCAAAAAGATAAGATGCATAAAAATTTACTTGAGGGTATTCAACAATTAAGTCTGCCCATTGATCAGAGAGGTTCGGTGATTCATGATATTTAACTAAAACTTCTGCCATTGCTCTATCTATAACATAAGCATATGCGGATGCCATATTTTCAATAAAAAAAGGATGAATCTTCAATATATTGCGCCCAAATATTTTTTGCTCAATAAATCTACCATAGACATTTTTAGAACAACTGAGCTGAATACCACCTAAACTAAGAAAAAATGTAGATTTTAAGCTCAATTTTTTTATATGTGAATAAAACTCATCAAAATCAATCTCACTTAATAGTGAAATTGCATCATCTTCAAATACAAATGCCAATTTAGCATCTGTATCTAAAAAGTCTTGATAAGCTTTTAAATGAGAAAGTGTACAACCTAATTCACCTGGCGTTAAAGGTCTGGTTTTTCCTAATACCCCCAAATGAAAATACTCATCAACTGTTAATTTTTTACCAGCAACGCCAATTTTATTAAATGAACTTGAATTTCTAAATATTCTTTGCTGAAAAAAGCCCACTAGTCGTTCACTATTTTCTTTCTCAATAGAAATCACATATTTTTTCATGAACTGTTTCAAAATAAATGCTAAATTTATAGCTAAATCATATCATTTGTCTGTTTAATTATTCAATTATTCGAGAATCTTAATTAAAAATAGAGTTATATATGCGGTTTATTGTAAAAAAATGGTTTTCATTTCTACAAAAAAAAAGAGAGTTAAAATTTAACTCTAGATGGTATCTCCGCTTTGGCAAACTACACCAGCCTTTTAAACCACAGCAAATTCCATCCTTACATGAAATTCATGCACCAGAAGGGCACGTTTATGCCGATCCATTTATCGTAGAAGAAAATGGACGTACATATATTTTTATTGAAGAAATTTCACCTGAGCATCCTGTTGGTTATTTATCTGTCATGGAAGTTTTTCAGGATGGTCAATACAGTCCACCTATTCCAATTATTCAATGTTCTTATCATCTCTCTTATCCCTGTGTATTCAAACACGAAGATACGTGGTATATGATTCCTGAAAGTGCAGCCAATAAAAGTATCGAGTTATGGAAATGTACAAATTTTCCATTTTCATGGGAATTTGATCGCATATTAGTAAATGATGTAAACGCTGCGGATACTACCCCTTATTATCAAAATGGAATGTGGTATCTATTTACTGCAATCAAAAATAAATATTCAAAAAAGTATGGCAATGAACTCCATATTTTTTATAGTGACCATCTACTGAGCAGCGATTGGAAATCACATCCCCAAAACCCTGTTAAAAAAGGAATTGTGCAATATCGCCCAGGGGGTCACTTGACCACAATTAATGATAAGTTAGTCCGTCCATCACAGGATTCTCTCAAGCGCTATGGTGGGAGTTTAGACCTCAACGAGATTACCAAACTTTCCCCAGAGCACTATGAAGAAAAATTTTGGATAAAATTAGATAGTGAATGGCATCCAAATGATAATGGCTGTCATACCTTTAATATTTTTAACCAGCATATGGTGATAGACGCAATTCGTGAAACGCCTAAAGATTTGTAACTTAGTTTCGATACAGATTTTCAGTTTGTGCCAACATTGACTCAAATTTTAGGTTCTGTTCTGCTTTTATAAATGCTTTCTCAAATAGAGGAAGCATTTGTGCTTTTGGTTTTAACGCGATAGAAATTAAACTCGCCATCTGTTCAACAGAGTCCGGTTCACATATAAACTGCTCATCAATAAAGTCGGCAACCATTCCCACATTAGAAGATAACACCGGTGTATGACTCAATAATGCTTCGGCCAGTGTAATCGGCCCCCCTTCTTTCAAAGAAGAAATCACTAAACAGTCTGCTTGCGTTAATAGCTTTGGAATGTCTGAACGAAAACCCAGTAATTTCACGCGGTCATTTAAATTAAGCTGAGCAATTTGAGTTTTTAAAACTTGATATTGAGTTCCGTCCCCCACTATCCATAGTTCGCTATTGATGTTTCTCCATGCTTCAATCAGGATATGAAACCCTTTGACCTTTTCTAAACGTCCAATCGCTAAAGCAATAATAGGCTTATTTTTCTTTATAACTATATCTTTGACTGGGCTAAGGAGTTGATTCCCGCCATTCCAAATCACTTGAACCGACTGTGAAGCAGGAAACTCCTCTTTAATTTTTCCACTTACAGCAATGATCTGATCAAAGGCCATAAAAGGTTTTAAATTGCTCTTCATACCATGCACGGTCACAATTTTTTTACATGAAAATTGCTTCAGCCAAGGGGCTAAAATGCTTGCTGCTTTACTTGCCTGCACATGCAAAATATCGGGTTGCAGCTGTTTTATTTTTTTAACTAACTCATAAATAAGAAATGGATTCCATCGGCTTCTTGAAAAATCAACAGCGTGCAATGTGATATTCGAACTGAGCTTTTGCTGATAAGATTGATCTGCAATTAAATGAACTTCATGATGTTGTGCTAATCCATGACATAAATCCAGGGTATGTTTTTCAAGCCCCCCCATACCACCACTTGTTGCCATAACTTGTACAATTTTCATGGTTACCCCGACTACATAGTTTTTCGTATTAACTGTTTAAGACGCTCTGCACGACGACGAATTTTCTTATGCATCAATACTCTAGACCAGTAAGATAATGGAATAATTTCTTTGCTCTTGAATGTGGATTTCACATCAATACACTTTAATCGAATGCCTTCATGATGGTGTTGGACAACTAAATTACCCGAATTTAAGTCAAACAGAGGAATATTATATTGAATCAGCCAATCGGTTAATTGATCTATCGATTGAGATACGCCATCTATATTTAAAGGCATTTTATGCTTTAAATAATGATGTAGGCTCAAAGAAATTTCCCCGTGTTCATCTCGAATTAATTCACAACTTAAAATCAGTTGATCTTCAATAACCTCCAGTTTTAAACACGCTGCAATAAATCTATTTAATTCTTTCTGATCAATGCGAGCTTGTAAACGTTGATAAGCGCACCATTCAATATAATTTTCATTAAACCGATAAAACTGAGTACTTAAAAAACGCTGTAGCTTTTGACGCCAATTTTTAATTTGACGGCGTTCTTTAGGCAAATCTATTTTCAAACATATCTTGGGGTCAGATGGAGAAACGACACAATAACGATTTGCACCTTCGCCCAGATAATGTGCAGATTCCAACTCAGCAATTGAAAACATGTGCCTTCCATTCATAGTCTTCAGTATAAGGCTGCTTAAAAATTGTCTCTAACATAAACTTTGTTACGCGTTTAGAGTTATAACTAGAATGTGTCCGGCTCCAACCTGCTTTTGCAACTTCTTGAGCTTCTGCCGGATGATGTGCAAAATAATTGATTTGATCTGCCAATTCATCAACATGACTAAAGTAGACCACTTCTTTATCCGAAAATAAAGTTTCAAATCCTGGAATACGAGGTGTAAAGGTCAACAGACCATTACCTGTAAGTTGCGTGATACGGTCTGAAGTATATAAGTCTAATGAATTAGCCCGTGAATAATTTAATCCCATACGAGACTGACTGAGGACTTTAAAATAGCCCGCCCCAAAAACCTTTGGATCTTGGTCAAATCCACAATAACGCGCCGGAATATGTTTAATTTTCGCTTGCAAACTACGGATAAACTTGGTTCGCTCTTGATCAGATGATGAACCGCAGAATACCAGTTCATTTTCAAATTCATTTTTTTCAAAATTTTTTAGGCTATCGATAGTATCTAGACTCATATTTGGCATATAAGCCACCGTATTTCCATGACCCAACGTTTTGAGGAGTTCACCACTTGTTGTCACAAAAATAGTATCTAAATATGGCGACCATTCTTTAATAAAATTCGCTTTCTTATCCACACAAATCCAGTCTACATACCAAAATGCAATTTTAGTTTGTGGATAAACTGATTTGATTGTTTTTAATGTTTCACTGCTTAATAAAGAAGAATGTCCAATTAAAATTAAATCCGGCTCAAAGTTTTCAACAATTTTTATAACTTCTTCATTCGCCCACTTTTTCCCAACTTTTTTCGTTCTCCATACTGTTCCATAGTACGCCATATCATGAAAAGAGAAATCATAAACATGATGACCATTTAAAACCAAACCTGCCGAGATTTTTCGATCAGTATTGTAGAATTCTGCACCTGACTTTTTAAACGCAAAGTTATTAATATGTAATATTTTCATAAATTAACTCAGTAATGATCTACCTGCATCGAACAACAGATTTCTAAAACTTATCAGCAATAAAAAACCTAGACTATCTTACAAAAAAAACTTTCAAACTTTAATAAAAATTTATGTGTATTTTTCCTGCAGCCTAAACAGTAAAATTTTAATTTTATTGATTTTTATATTTAATTATGAATCATCTCATTTCACTCTCATCTAACTCTTGATAAGAAACATACTCATCCCAATCAAAAACGGTGACATTTTGATTATCTTCAATAATCGCCAACGATTTTTTAGGATCTAATAATGGTGTTTTCACCCCCAATAAATCTGCATAAATATGCATATAATCATAGGCACTCACAGTCTTGTTATAGTGGTTTTTTGCCTGTGCATCGCTACGTAATACAAAAAATGGAACCTGATAATTATCTTTAAAATCATTATCTACATGATATGAATCTTCATCCACGGTCATACCATGATCTGAAAAATACGTCACACTGAAACTACGCTGATCAGCCTTCAATGAAGTATATATCTGTTCTATAAAGTGATCCAACTTATTGATAGAAGATAAATAACAATTAATCGTTTCAGGTTTATTCGCATACATACGTGGTGCCTTAAACAGACGTTCACACGCATCCGGATGTGAACCCATCATATGAATAAAAATTACATTTTTTTGATTGGCATATTTTTTTAACTGGGCCTGTAATATTTCGACCATTTTGTCGTCATCAATATTACTCGACATATAGTTACCACTTTTCAGGAAGAACTGATGATCGGCATGAATCGCAATTTTAGAAATCGCCGTATCATTTTTCCCCATAAATCCCTGATTTGAAATCCACATGGTGTTATAACCCGCTTGTTTTGCTAGCGTTACAACATTTTTTGCAATCTGCGGTTCACGATTTTGATCAACCAAAGTCAGCGTACGAGTCAGACTAGTTACCGTATTCGGTGCAGTTGCGATGTAATGATCTACAACATCCAGCGGCATCTGATTTAAAAAAGGTGTGGTATCGTCTTTCGAACCGTAGAGTGATAAATGATCTCGCTGAACACTCTCACCAATGATAATCACTTGATTATCATAGCTAGCATTCACCTGCTGAATTTGCCAATCGACATCTTGCACATTATCTTCAAGGAGCTTGGCCTCTTCTTGTTTATATTTAACCGTCGCCAGTGCAGTTTGAACACCAAACACACTGACGCAGTTAGCAATAAAGATAAGTGCCAAAATCAGCTTGCGATAATTTCCCTGGTTAGCTTGATTAAAAAATAAAATATAAAAACAGAGACTTAAAAAAATAATTAAGGCAAAAACAATATATTTAGGATTAACTACAGATAAAAATTCAAAGGCTTCATTGGTATTGCTTTGGAACATCGATGCCACGATTCCCAAAGACATGTGCCCTTGTAAGAACCCCGTCCCACTTGCAATATACAGGCTAATGACAAAAAACAGCGCAAGGAAAATGTACTTAAAAATACGACTATGTAATTGTTTTACAGCAATGAAAAAAAACGTACTCGAAAGAACCAAAACAAAGAATAAAGGAGCATCTTTGATTTCAGATAAATAGTCCCAAAAACCTAAGCCAACGCAAAACCCAATCGAAAGCAAAAGCGGAAACAAATAGGTTTTTAGCATGACCTGACAACCCTTTAATATTATTCAAACATTGTCTAGTTAGACTGAAATGTTGGTAGAAATTTTTCGTCGGGTATTATCTATACTTTAGGGACCGAGTACAATCTTTTTGGCGATACGGTCAGTTTCTTTAAATTCGCTAGCGAGATTCAAGTCAGTTAAAGTCGTCTGTAATGACACCAAACCTTGTCTTAAAATTTCATCTACAGACTTGGTAATCCGGTCTTCCTTCAAGCGATCCACTTCAATCACCCCGACTTTACAACCCGCGGTGAGAGCCTCGTAAATCATTGAAACACTATCTTCAGTTACCCAAACCGCTTCGGCTTTTTGCATTTCTTCGAAAATCCAACCTTGCGGAGTGACTTCAACTGGGAAAATCTGTACTTTTTCAATATTCTTTAACTGTTTTAATTCTGCTAAAAACGCTTTTGGTGTGCGCCGTGAAGTGGTCAAAATGATTTCTGAATTTGGATTCTGCTCGACTATCTGTCCAATTGCATGAAGTACTTTAGCTGCATTCCACTGATGGCGTTTTGAAGAGCCACCCAAAGCGATCAGGATTCGACCATGCTGATGCCGCTCCTCATTCACAATAGGATTTAACGCACCCTGTGTGGTCAGTACTTTATTTGATGCCTGAATACCATCGTGCTGTGGAATTACCGCATAATCAAACCATGCAAACGGCAAGCTTGGCTTCATTAAAATAATGGTTTTGGCTTTGTTATACACTTTGCCCAACAGCCATACTCGAAAATGTGTATGGCTGCCGACGCCAAAAATATAAGTTGGCTCGTGTTCTACGGCATGAAGCTGATGGCTAAATAGCGCAGAAATAAGTGTCACTATAGGCAAATCATCAATTGAAATTTCTTGAAATGTGACTGCTTCCTGAGATTGGCGCTGCATGGCTTTAAATAAACCCAAAGCTTGTGAGCGATGTCCTGCTTTACCATCACTGACATAAACAATATGCATAGTCACGTTCCAAAAATTTCAATATCTTCAGGCCAATAAAAAAGGCGAAACTTAGTTTCGCCTTTTCATCTTAACCGATCAGCTTATTTTACGTAAGTTAACCAGTGCGCATATTTAGGGTCTTTACCCTGAACCGCATTAAAGAATGCAGTTTGGATTTGCTCAGTGATTGGACCACGAGAACCTTCACCAATTTGACGGTCATCATATTCACGGATTGGCGTCACTTCAGCAGCAGTACCTGTGAAGAATGCTTCATCAGCGATATAGAATTCGTCACGTGTAATACGACGTTCAACCACTTCAAAACCAAGGTCTTTCGCAATTGTAATAATAGTTTGACGCGTAATACCATCAAGCGCACCACCCGCGATGTCAGGAGTATGAATCACGCCATCACGTACTAAGAATACGTTTTCGCCTGAACCTTGACATACATAACCTTGTGGGTCGAGTAACATTGCTTCGTCATAGCCAGCATGTGCCACTTCTTGGTGTGCAAGAATTGACAAAGTATAGTTACCAGATGCTTTTGCTTTACACATGGTCACGTTTGGATGATGGTGCGTAAATGAAGACGTTTTAACACGGATACCCTTCGCCATCGCTTCATCACCAAGGTAAGCACCCCAGCTCCATGCAGCAACAACGGCATGAATGGTATTGTCAGTTGCTGCAATACCTAATTTTTCTGAACCAATAAAAATAATTGGACGTAGGTAGCAAGAAGCCAATTTGTTTTCACGAACCACATCAATTTGAGCTTGTTCTAATGCTGCATGATCAAATGGGACTTTCATTTGATAAATTTTTGCAGAATTTAATAAACGCTTAGTGTGTTCTTTTAAACGGAAAATAGCCGTTCCATTCGGAGTTTCATAAGCACGGACGCCTTCAAACACACCCATGCTGTAATGCAATGTATGTGTTAATACGTGAGTTTTTGCCTCACGCCAGTCAACCAATTGTCCATCTTGCCAAATAAAACCATCACGATCAGCCAAGTTCATGGCACACACTCCAAATTTTTATACACAGTCATTTTTATCCAATGCAAACGTTGCAGTTGGATCAATTAATCTTTGCCATAGCTTGCAAACGACCACTCGGGTATCGTGCCAATCGTCAGCTGAAACTTGCATGGATTGATTCGCAAGTGCTAAACGGTGGCTCTCGGCTCGTTCACGGAGATAAGCTTGAATCAATGCTGTCGCATCGGCGCTGGATAAGCAATCCGTTCTTGCGGCATCCTCAAGGATTCGTACGTTGTCAGAGTAATGGGCGAGATCGGGATTCGACCCACTCCATGCTAATACTGCATACTGTGCCATAAATTCGATGTCAACGATACCACCTGCATCTTGTTTTAAATGAAAAATTCCATCTTTTTGCTGCTCTTTAGAAGAACCTAGATGGTCTTTCATTTTTTGGCGCATTTTGAGCACTTCTGCACGAACATTGTTCTCATCTCGTGGCTGCGTCAAAATATTGCAGCGCAAGTTTTCAATTTCAATCCGTAAACTGTGCTCGCCTGCAATGGTTCTGGCACGTACCAAAGCTTGATGCTCCCAGACCCAAGCATTTTTATGTTGATATTGCTCAAAGGCTTTTAAGCTGGTCACCAATAACCCCGCCTCTCCCGAAGGTCGTAAACGTGTATCCACCTCATACACTCGACCATCTAGGGTTTGCGTGGTCATTAAGGACATAAATTTTTGTGCCACCCGCATGGCAAATTCAAAGCCACTAATTGGTTTCTGTCCATCGGTATCCGCTTGTTCATCCATATAGTGAATAAACACCAAATCCAAGTCCGAACCATAACCCAGCTCGATGCCACCCACCTTGCCATAGCCAATTACCGCGAAAGCCGTGTGATCAATCGAACAACGCTGCCCTTCTGCATCAATTGGATAGCCATGTTTTTTGGCAACAATTTGATATGCCAAATGCAAGGTTGCATTCACCGACACTTCAGCAATATCGGTCAATGCATCCGACACTTTCATCAACGGACTTTCTGCCAAAACATCACTAGCAGCTACTGCTAAGACATTGGATTTTTTAAATAATCGAAGAACACGCATTTGGTCTTCGACTTGATCAATTTCAATGCGAAGCAATTGTTGTCGTAGAGAGTCTTCTAAATCTTTACGCTTTGGCAGCTCAAAATCCATCGACAAAAACTCATCTAACAGCACGGGATAATGCGTCAATTCTTCGCAGATCCAAGGACTGACTGTCGCCATTTTCACTAATCGTTGTAATGCCCCTTTGCTCTCAATCAGCATCACCAAATAGACCGTACGGCGCAGCACCGACTCCACCAAAGGCATGAGACGTAGTAAGGCCACCTGAGGTTTATCTGACTGTAATATCGCCTCAATGAGATGGGGCCAAAAGGTTTTTAAACGCTGTACTGCTTTGGCAGGTAATTTTTTCAGCGCATGTCCATACCAAAATTCATGAATTAAGTTTTTGGCATCATCATCTAAAACATCGTTCAACTGTGCTTCTAAATGACTAAAGCTTTCCAGTAACGGATCGGGTTCTTTTTCTTTAATAAGATGTTCAAATTGATAAATGACTTTGGCACGTTTCTGATTGAGCACATTCAAAAAGTCATCCCAAGATGCAAAACCTAAAGTATCTAAGATACGTTGGCGGGGTTCAGGCTCATGTGGCAACGATTGGGTTTGCTGATCATTGAGTGCTTGAATCGCATGTTCAATACGACGTAAAAATAAATACGCATCTTCTAAATCAGCAACTGCGGTTTTTTCTAATAATCCGACTTCACCTAAATGATGCAGACTCACTAAACATTGACGGTCTTGCAACTCGAGTTTTGAACCGCCATAGATGAGCTGAAAGACTTGAACAATAAATTCTACTTCACGAATTCCGCCTGCACCGAGTTTAATGTCATCTTCGATATTACGACGCAGCACTTCACGTTCGATCATGGCTTTCATTTCACGCATAGCTTCGAAAGCAGTGTAATCGACATATTTGCGGAAGACGAAAGGTCGGGTCATTTCCAGCAACTCAGCGCCTTCTTTACCCCCCGTGACGATACGTGCCTTAATCCAGGCATAGCGTTCCCATTCTCGGCCATGCTGGCTTAAGTATTTTTCTAATGCAGCATGACTGATTGCCAAGGCAGAACCATCACCCCATGGGCGTAGACGCATATCTACACGGAAGACAAAGCCGTCTGCAGTAATATGGTCAAGCAGGTAAATTAATTTTTGTCCCCATAAAATACAGAACTGTTGTACATCGATACATTTTCGACCGTTGGTTTCACCTTGTTCATCAAAGGCAAATATAAGATCAATATCACTTGAAAGATTAAGTTCCTGTGCACCAAGTTTTCCCATGGCAACCACAATTAGGTCTTGAACTTTCCCCTTATAGCCTAGCGGTTCGCCATATTTCGCAATCAACGGATTCAGCGCAAAATCTTTTGCCGCACAGATAGAAGCATCGGCAAAGTCTGAAAGCTCTCGAGTTAAGGTGACGACATCGGTGAGTTGATTGGCATCTTGCCAAATCCAACGAAACATCAGGCGTGCGCGCAGCACACGAATTGCACGCATCCAACTATTTTCATCTTGGATATCGGCAAGGCTGCTTGCGACAAAATGTTGAATTTGTGCTGTACTGAGCGAGGTTTGAAACTGATCAATTGCATAGTCTTGTTCTAAACTGGCCTGATGGATTCCGAGCACCTGTTCAGCATATTGACTGGCACGTAATGTTTTCTGCAATTGCTCCGCATTCATTTCACAAACCCTAGCGTGATTTTTTTCTAGTTATAACAGTTGATAACGCTTAGGGAAAAGTATTTTTAGGCTTTTATACCAATAGATGCGCATTAAAGTTCACTTAAGGTCGCATCTTTCTGTGCACTGCTGCTCTCGGTATTTAGGGTTTGATGCAGGCTCGTCGCCTGTGGCAACCAGACTTTAAATTGTGTGCCTTCACCTTCTTTCGAGTTCACCACAATTTCACCCTGATTTAAGTCCACAAAACGTTTACAAAGGACTAAACCCAACCCCGTACCACGTTCTCCTGCCGTACCTTTAATACTAACCGTCAGTTTTTGCTGAAATAAATCATCAATCTGAGCTTGGGTCATCCCCAATCCAGTATCTTGAATAGTGAATACAACCCGTTCTCCATCTCGATCGGCTGAAATCGTCACCACACCTCTACCATCGGTATGGGTAAATTTCAATGCGTTTGACACCAAGTTTTGCATCACTGATGTGATCATATTGATATCTGCATTGACTTTAATACCTTCAGGCACGGCATTGATCAGTCGAATATTTTTCTTCACAGCCAAGCTATTTAAGACATCACTGACGATTTTTGCAGACTGATGTAAATCAAAATTAATCGGGTGATAAACAAAGCGACCACCTTCTGCCATGGCCCAGTTCAACAGGCTTTCTAAGAGGTTATACGTCGATTGTGTGGTGTCATATAAATAGTCTGCAATATTTTGCACACTCGAATCATCTAAGGTATGACGCTCCTGTGCCAAAACTTCAGAAAATCCAAGTAGACCATGAAAAGGTGCTCTTAAATCATGCGCAATAATTTGGAAAAATTTAGTCTTACTAAAATTCAGTGCCGACTGCTGTTCATAGGCTTCTTTTAATTCGGCATTTTCAACACGAAGTTGAATAATATTGACTAGACTTTGTACAAATTCTTCAACGATCTTTAATTGTTTGGCTTCAAATGCAGTGACTTGGTCATCGAATAAAATAACTTTACCGATAGATTCTTGATCATATTTTAAATCGAAAGCGACTAAACGCTGATGCCCTAATCCAAGTTCTTGCATATAGTCGGAATAAGCTTGGTAATTTTCAGCGTCTCGGTCTATACGAGAATGTTCAGCAAAAAACTGATCGAGACGATCATCATCAGCTTCGGCCATAAAGGCCTTAAATATGTGCTCTGACGCATACCATATATAAGGTTCATTTTTAAATGCGAGGACAGCATTATCGACTTGCACAATACCACGCGCGAACTTTAAAAATTCTGCAATGCGGTTGTCGTCCGTATAAACCCCCATCAATAAAGACAAACGACAGGCAGTTAATAATTCGGTTTGTGTACCAATATCCAGTAAACGTAAAGCCATCCCGTTGCTCTCCTCAGGGTTTATCTTAAAGATAAAAACCAACTGTTATGTTCAAGATTAATAGCAAAAATAGCCCAAACACTCAATAACAAAACCCAACAAAAAGACAAACATCATTTACGAATACGCTATTTAATCGAACTTTCATCCAATTAGAAAATAAAAATATCTATAAAGAACATAACATTAAAGGTAAAACAAAAATTAAAACAATAAAATTAGAAACTTAAATTAATTTAAATTTTATTGACTGTTTATTTTAAATCGCACTTTTCGCGTTTTATTCAAACTAAAAACATGACCAAAAGAAATATTCATTTACATAAGACCTAAAAAACTGGGTTTAATTTTCTTTAAATACATCACAAAAAATAGTGAGTTTTATGACTATTCTATGACCAGATTACTCATCAGGATGCTCGTTTCAGTCAGCTACACTAAATGAATCTATTATTAATCCTTTCTATTAGACTAATTTATTAGTTTTTATCAGTTGTGTGTGTCATTTGAGCATTAAACCATACTTGCTCGCTTTTACTTTATTAAACTGAGCTAAACATTCGTTTCATGCTTCTACTGCACATGAACTCATTCACCCAAATGACTGAAGCTGAAAAAATGCCATGCCTTATTCATCAGATATATAAGTTATCGCATAAACATTCCGCGACCGTTCAAAGTCAAACGGAGCATCAAACTCACGTCATTCTTTAATAAAGTCCCCAACCCTGACTAATTTTTAAACTTCCGCACCAAATCTACATCTAAAAGTTAAGGCATTCGGTTTGACCTATCAAACGCTTTGCTTTACAACTAAAACTTGAACGAGCCATAAAGAACAGATCAGCCCCAAAAAAATGATATAAATTTAATTGTTCAATAGCTTTAAGCTATGAATAACAAGCTTTCAATATTTCCCTTTTCGGTTTTGCGCTAAAATTGGGCGTCAAACTGCACTTCTTTTGTATCATTTTTCTACGAAATGACCACATCACAGGATCTTGCGTTGACTGAAAAGCAATGAACCCCGATACTTTCATAGTTTTATTTAAGCAAATCGGTTCATAGAGGCGAGCCACAAGCTCGAACCTCAAAGACACAATCTAAAGCAAGGGGCTATATATGGCTGGTGGAAAGTCAACTATCATCTACACACTGACCGACGAGGCGCCATTATTGGCGACTTACTCTCTGCTGCCGATCATTGAAACCTTTACTAAACCTGCTGGCGTTGAAATCGTTAAACGCGATATCTCAGTTGCAGCACGTGTACTCGCTGAATTTTCAGACTATCTAAGCGAAGAACAAAAGGTGCCAAATAACTTGGCAGAGCTTGGACAATTAACCCAAGATCCAAGCACAAACATTATCAAACTTCCGAACATCAGTGCTTCAGTTGGCCAATTAACTGCTTGCATTAAAGAATTACAGTCTAAAGGTTTTGCAATTCCGAACTACCCAGAAAACCCAGCGACTGAGGAAGAAAAAGAAATCAAGGCACGTTATAGCAAATGCCTAGGTTCTGCTGTAAATCCTGTACTTCGTGAAGGTAACTCTGACCGTCGTGCGCCTACTGCAGTAAAAAATTACGCGAAGAAACATCCGCACTCTATGAGCGAATGGAAACAGTGGTCACAAACTCACGTTTCTCACATGGACGAAGGTGACTTCTACCACGGCGAAAAGTCTATGACTTTAGACCGCGCTCGCAATGTAAAAATGGAATTGATCACGAAGTCTGGTGAAACTGTTGTTCTTAAGCCAAAAGTTGCGCTTCAAGAAGGCGAAATCATCGACTCAATGTTCATGAGCAAAAAAGCACTTTGCGACTTCTATGAAAAAGAATTAGATGATTGTAAAGAAGCAGGCATTTTGTTCTCTCTACACGTAAAAGCGACCATGATGAAGGTGTCTCACCCAATCGTTTTCGGTCACTGTGTGAAAATTTACTACAAAGATGCATTCGAAAAACATGGCAAATTGTTTGATGAGTTAGGTATTAACATCAACAACGGTATGTCTGGTCTTTACGAAAAAATTGAAACTCTTCCGACTTCTCTTCGTGAAGAAATCATTGCTGACTTACATGCTTGCCAAGAACACCGTCCTGCACTTGCAATGGTTGACTCTGCAAAAGGCATCACTAACTTCCACTCACCTAATGACGTAATTGTAGATGCATCTATGCCTGCAATGATCCGTGGTGGCGGTAAAATGTGGGGTGCTGACGGCAAACAGTACGACTGTAAAGCTGTAATGCCTGAATCTACTTTCGCGCGTATCTACCAAGAAATGATCAATTTCTGTAAATGGAATGGTAACTTTGACCCACGCACTATGGGTACAGTTCCTAACGTTGGTTTGATGGCGCAAAAAGCTGAAGAATACGGTTCACACGACAAGACTTTCGAAATTCCTGAAGCAGGTATTGCAAACATCACTGACCTTGAAACAGGTGAAGTGTTGATGTCTCAAAACGTGGAAGAAGGCGACATCTGGCGTATGTGTCAGGTGAAAGACGCTCCGATCCGCGACTGGGTGAAACTTGCAGTAACTCGTGCACGTAACTCAGGCATGCCTGCGATCTTCTGGCTTGACCCGTACCGTCCACACGAAAACGAACTCATCAAGAAAGTTCAAACTTACTTGAAAGAGCACGACACTACTGGTTTAGACATTCAAATCATGTCTCAAGTACGTGCTATGCGTTATACACTTGAACGTGTTGCTCGCGGCCTAGATACAATTTCTGTAACTGGTAACATCCTACGTGACTACCTCACAGACTTGTTCCCGATTATGGAATTGGGTACTTCTGCGAAAATGCTTTCTATCGTGCCTCTAATGGCTGGTGGCGGCATGTACGAAACTGGTGCGGGTGGTTCTGCGCCTAAGCACGTACAACAACTTGTAGAAGAAAACCACTTACGTTGGGATTCTTTAGGTGAGTTCTTGGCACTTGCTGTTTCTCTTGAAGAAATGGGCATCAAAGAAGACAACGCGAAAGCGAAACTTCTGGCGAAGACTTTAGATGCTGCAACAGGCAAACTGCTTGACAATGACAAGTCTCCATCACGTCGTACTGGCGAACTTGACAACCGTGGCAGCCACTTCTACCTTGCTAAATACTGGGCTGAAGAACTTGCTGCGCAAGACGAAGATGCAGAGCTTAAAGCGAAATTCGCTCCTCTTGCTCAAGCACTTGCTGAAAACGAAGAAAAAATCGTTGCAGAACTTGCTGAAGTTCAAGGTAAAGCTGCGGACATCGGTGGTTACTACGCTGTAGATACAGCAAAAGTAAATGCTGTAATGCGTCCAAGCGCAACTTTAAATGCTGCTCTTGAGGCTGCTCAATAAGTTGATGCAAAACTAACGCAAGTTAGTGATGTAAAAAAACCAGCGCTTCAGCGCTGGTTTTTTATTCATATTTATTTTAACTAACTTTAAAAAATAGAACTTCAATAACTACTCATCACTTTCATTTTGTTTAACCTTTTCATTCTTAATATTAATAGCCTTTAGCCCTTTTACCACCTCAGCACTAGCTTTTATCAACTCTACACTGTTTTTAAGCTGATCTTGAATCAAATCACCAATTTTATCATTTTGTGTTTGCTCCAACTCTTTACCAAAGTATTTCATTGCTAAGTCTTTTTTAAGAGTAGACAATTCATTAGGATTCATTCCAATTACATAACTTGGAAATGCTGTTAGTTCTAAATGTGTTTGTTCCGCTTGATCTGCTTTTTTCCGAAATATTGAAACATTTCTAAGAAAATAAGTTATTAATGTTATTCCAGCTAAAAGAAATATTACCTTAATTAACAAATAGTCCAAAAAACTCATATTCAACCAATGCATCTTATAAATTAAAAATAGAGTAATTGAAAATACCAATGTAATACCTATTGCCCAAAAAAATCTTTTTTGATTTTCCTCAAATTGTTTTTGATTAATTTTTCTAGCTTCACTATAAATTGTTTTAGTTTTCTTTTCTAAAATAGTTTCTCTTGTTACATCTATTTCATTTAAAACACCTTGAATTCTTTCTAAACTATTTTGAAACCCTTCTTCATAAACCGCCCTAATCCATGTAGAACTATTAATTAAATCTATAAGTACTTTACCTAACTGATATGTTTCCCTATTTATTCTGTTCATAAAGTTTTTAAGTGTAGAAATTCGGTCTAACTGTATTTCACCATCAACTATATTTTTCAGAGTTTCTAAATCTGTTTTTGTTTCCTGTAACTTTGATTGAACAATTTTGTTTATTTGAGTATCACCTGAGAGAACTTTTCTATTTAACTCATACTCGAATTTAACTAAATTTTTGCCAATTTCATCTAATTCACAAGAATAGTCATCAACATTATTATCTAAAAAAATAATAATTCTACTTTTTAAAGACTCAACCATTCTTATTAATTCATTAACGAGATTGCAATTTATAGAATGCAATGTTTGCTCATCATCCATCATACCTACAAATACTCCTTAAAAATTATTCCTAACAAGGAATCAATTAAGTTTTAAAAATAATACTTATTCAGATTTTATATCATCTAACTAAAAACTTAATTATAGAATTTAAACTTATTAATCATCATTTTATAGAACAAACAACCAATATTCATAAGCTATCATTATCGACCACAACTATTCATATTAAGAATCAAATACCCAATGACTCTTTGAAAGAAATCAAACATAATAGTTAATTTTTTATTAGACAATAAAAAACCCCAAGTCTTAATAAGCTTGGGGTCTTTTAGAATTTTGGTCCCGAGGGTCGGACTCGAACCGACACATCATCTCTGATAGTGGATTTTGAATCCACCGCGTCTACCAATTTCACCACCTCGGGAAGGTGTTGAAACGTATAATAAACTGTTTCAAAAACTTGTCAACGCATCATGTTCTCATTTGATTAAAAATAAACCGTATAAGAATTTTTAGATGGATAATCCATCAATTTCAGCGTTAAAACCCAAAAAAGCTTATACTAAGCCAAATTTCATTATCCCCTTTTCAGATTTCTTAACATGCAACTTTCTGACTTTAACTTCAATCTCCCCGACGAACTCATTGCCCGCTATCCGCTTGAAACACGTAGTGCATCACGCCTACTCCATCTCGACCTCAATGGCGAATATCACGACCATCATTTCACTGACATTCTAGACTTGCTCAATGAAGGTGACTTGTTGGTACTGAACGATACCAAAGTGATGAAAGCCCGCTTGAAAGGCAAACGTGCAACTGGTGGTGCAGTTGAAGTCTTGGTTGAACGTATTCTTGACCCAAAAACCGCACATTGCCACATTAAAGCCAGTAATACGCCTAAAGAAGGTGCAGAATTATTTATTGGTCCAGACGAAGTTAAAGTGACCGTTCAAGGCCGTCATGAAAACTTATTTGTTGTGGAATTTTCACAGCCTATTTTACAAGTTTTAGATTTATACGGCGCATTACCGATTCCGCCTTACTTTAACCGTGAAGCAGAAGCGATTGATACTGAACGTTACCAAACTGTTTTTAACGATCCGACCAAATTGGCTTCAGTTGCAGCACCAACAGCAAGCTTACATTTTGATGAAGCGCTACTCAAAAAATTGGCGGACAAAGGCGTAAATAAAACCTTTGTTACCTTGCATGTGGGTGCAGGTACATTCTTACCCGTACGTACCAATGACATTGAAAATCACATCATGCACAGTGAGTGGTGTGACGTGTCAGAAGAATCTATGGCTTTAATCCGTGAGACAAAAGCACGTGGCAATAAAGTTATTGCTGTCGGTACTACAGCGACTCGTGCGACTGAAAGTGCCGCTCAAGCCAATGGCGGCGAACTCAAGGGTTGGACTGGTGATACACAAATCTTTATCTACCCAGGTTATGAGTTCAAAGTAGTCGATCGTTTAATTACCAACTTCCATTTACCTGAATCTACCTTGCTCATGTTAGTGTCAGCGTTGTCCAGTCGAGATAATATTTTGAATGCCTATCACCATGCCGTCGAGAGCCAATATCGCTTCTTTAGTTATGGTGATGCGATGTTAATTGATAATATTAACCACAAATAAAATTACGCCGAAATCATCCCTATGCCGATAGATTCTGTAAAGCACTCCATCCATATTCGTCGAAAAAAGAATGCTGTGGTTTTTCAGAATATCGCTCGGCTCTGGGATATAGGCCGAAACGCCAAAACACACCAAGAGCTCCTCGATGGACTGCATCCATGGAATGCTCCCATTACACTCAAATTTGAAAATTTACTCCCCCTAGCTTTAGCTGCGTTGGGTATCGGCTTCATGCTGTTCATCGTGATTCAGCCCGATCATGGCTGGGCACAGCTTTGCTTTGCTGCGGGGTTGGCCATGGTGTTCTGGGCTTATATTAGCTATGAAAAAGATGACCCGCTCGAAGATGTTATTGCGTTTTTGGAAACCGAATGCATCGCAAAAAAATACCAATTGGCTTTTAACCGACAGCCTCAATACATTTCGATGCCACTGAATAATCTACAATTTATTGGCAATCTTAAACGTATGTTCCCCGTGTTTAAACAAGGCAGCCTTTCGAATGATATTCAGACCTTCGCGAGCACCGTTTGGGAAGACGAAAATCAGCAACAGCATCAAGTCATGGTCTTTCATTATCACTATGTGAATGAACTGAAAGTACGTGACAAAGACGGTGATGAAGTCACGGTGAAAGAAATTCATAAAGACCTGTGGGGCGTATTTGTTTTTGATATTGGCATCCATGGACTAGCCGTATCTGCAACAGGCAAAAACTTTGGCTATCCCTATAGTTTTCCTTGGCACAGCAGCGACATTCAAACCAATCAAAAATTAAAGTTTTATGGCGAGAACCAAATGGAAATCGCTAAATTGCTCAGCCCGGGCTTTGTCCTTCGACTAGCGGATTTTTTTCAAAACCGTGAAGGTGATCTGCTATTTCATCCGAGCCACCGCATAATGTGCTATCTTGGCTCTACAGATTTATTTAAAGTCAGTAGTAAAGCAAAACGAATTCAAGATGTTTCGGCATTGCGTGGACATCTCAGAACCTTTAAATTAAATGCTTTAGAAAATTTGAAAAACGACTTAACGCAGTTTTTAAAATAGATTTCATACAATAATGTTTTAACTTACGACCTTTTATCTTGAGGATAAAATTTTATGGGGCTTTTGATCTTTGTTTTAATCATCATTGCATTGGTGATTGGTGCAATCATGATTCGCAACAACATTGTCCGACATCACAATGCAACCATTCGTGCATGGTCAGATGTAGCCAGCTATGAACGTCAAAAAATCAAAATTTTAGATGGATTACAGCCACTGGTTGAGCAATATTCGAATTTTGAACAAGGGACTTTGGCAAAAGTCACTGAACTCCGTCAAAACATTATGAATTTGAACGTAAACAGTACCGATGTCAGCCAATTACAGCGTATTGAAGCCTTAAATCAAGATTTAATGCGCAGCCTGAATGTTGTGGTTGAAAACTATCCAGAGCTCAAAGCCAATGATATTTATCTGAAAATGATGAATGAAATTGAAGAACAAAACGAAAATGTCGGTGCGGCGATTACTATTTTTAACCGCAACGTTGAGTTGTTCAACAACCACATTCAAGTGTTTCCTAACAATATTATTAATACGCTATTGCTGAGTAAAAAAGCGGTTCGCCCTTTCCGCGATCAAGCTGCCAGCCAAAATTTTGATTATCGTCCGAACTTTTAAGTTCGGGCTTTAATGCACAAAAGTAAAAAAAAATAATGATGAGGTGATCAAGCACCTCCAAAACTAGAAAGAAAAATAAAATATGCAAAATCAAATTAATGCACTGAAAAATGTGCTGATTCAGGCGTTTTTCAAACTCTATGAGCAGCACCAAGACGACCATATTTACGCATGTACGTTGGTGTTCAATCCCTATTTGTCCATGGACTATATCGCAGTCTCTACGCAGCGTAGTATTTTTGCCGAAGATGAAGATTCTGCTCAATATCTTGCAACGCATGATCGATGGAATGTATCTAAATGGCGCTATCGTAGCCTACCGTCTTTAAGTCAAGACTTGGCGCAGTTTAAACTGACATCTGTAAATGAAGTGGGCCATTTAAACTTTGATTCATCTTCTATAGAAAGTACGATAAAGTCTGAGTCAACTAACCATCTTTCAATCTTGCTCAATGCCCTACAACAAACAAAAATCGACTTGGTTCAGTCCTACGGCATAGAACTGGACAATATTCTGTTTTTTATCACGGTCCCGACACAGCCCGAAATAGGAATTTATTCAGCTCAGGTTTTAAATACTCCAAGCACACAACTTGACGATTTTCTCAAATCCAAGCAACCGCTCAAACTCGACAGCTTACACAAGCGTATGAAGCTGTCTCAGTATGATAAAGACCTGCTGATTGATTTAGCACAAATCGTTGAAATACAACCTTATAACTATTTACATGTAGCCAATGAAGTCTATCTTTTAAGCTTAGAAAAAAGTTATGCAACCACGAATCCCTATATTCAAAAGCTCATTGACAGTATCGTAGCCATGACATCGGACCCGAAAGGCACATTTGCGATGGAAAAAGAAGAAATTTTACAGCGAATTAACCAGTTCTATTTTAATGCCAAGAGTTCAGATGAAACCTTGGCACAAGATGCAATCTATAAATTTACAGACTTAACACCCGACAAAGCTAGCGTTTAACCGCAGAATCAAGGAAAATAGAGCACTTTTAGCACTCTTACCATCAGCGAACTGTTTTTTCGCCTTGATCTGGACCTTGTATGAAGTTTGAAAAATTGGCGCAATCGGGCCGTGCTCGTCGCGGCCGTTTAACCCTTGAACATGGTGTCGTTGAAACACCTATGTTTATGCCTGTCGGTACTTACGGTACTGTAAAAGGCATGCTCCCACGTGACATTAAAGAAATTAAATCCCAAGTTATTTTGGGCAATACCTTCCATTTATATCTACGTCCAGGCCTAGATGTTATTCGTGAACATGGTGGCTTACACCAATTCATGAAATGGAATAACCCGATTTTGACAGATTCAGGCGGTTTCCAAGTCTTCAGCCTTGGCGCTATGCGCAAAATTAAAGAAGAGGGCGTGACTTTCCGCTCTCCGATTGACGGCTCTAAAGTCTTTTTATCTCCTGAAATTTCGATGGATATTCAGCACACACTGAATTCAGACATCGTGATGATTTTTGATGAATGTACGCCTTATCCTGCGACACATGAAGAAGCGCAAAAATCATTGCAGCTTTCATTGCGTTGGGCGAAACGTTGTAAGACTCAACATCATGACGTGCTGAAAAACCGTAATGCACTATTTGGTATTATCCAAGGCGGCATGTATGAAGATTTACGTGATGAATCTTTAAATGGTCTGAAAGAAATTGATTTTGATGGTTATGCCATTGGCGGCTTGTCTGTTGGCGAACCTAAAGAAGAAATGATCAAAGTATTGGATTATCTTCCAGAGAAAATGCCTGCAGATAAACCACGTTACTTGATGGGTGTCGGTAAACCAGAAGATATCGTAGAAGCGGTTCGTCGCGGTGTCGATATGTTTGACTGTGTGATGCCAACTCGAAATGCACGTAATGGTCATTATTTTGTGACCGACGGTTTAGTGCGTATTCGCAATGCCAAATATCGTCATGATCAAAGTCCGCTTGACCCACATTGCGACTGTTATACCTGTACAAATTTCACCAAATCTTATCTCTTCCATCTTGAGAAATGCGGCGAAATGCTCGGTTCGATGCTCGGTACTATTCATAACTTACGTTATTACCTACGTCTAACTGAAGCGATGCGTGATGCTCTCGATCATGGCACTTTTGATGAGTTTGTTGAAGACTTTTATCGTCGTCGCGGCATGGAAGTGCCACCTTGTCCTCAAGATTAATTCTTTCAGTATTTGCGCTGAAGAAAAAGACAAGGTAAATTGCTGAACAAGTCCAATTTATTTATCAAAGTATTGATAACCAGTTTTTTTAGTTTAGGAAAATGAAATGAGCCTTTTTATTTCTACTGCTCACGCGGCAGGTGAAGCTGCACAGCAACCAAGCATGATGGCAAACCTGTTGATGATTGCGGTATTTGTCGCAATCTTCTACTTCTTGATCTGGCGCCCTCAATCAAAACGTGCAAAAGAACATCGTGCACTAATTGAAAGCCTAGGTGTTGGTAGTGAAGTTGTTTTTGCGGGCGGTTTAATGGGTAAAATCACAAAAATCGAAGGTGATTTTGCAGTTGTTGAACTGAACCGTGGCGTAGAAGTAAAAGTACAACGCGCAAGTGTGATTTCAGTTCTGCCTGAAGGCACTCTAAATAACCTTTAATCAAAAAATAAGTCGTGCACCCGCACGGCTTTTTTCATTTTAAGAAGAAAACGAATGCGTTACCCAGCATGGAAATATCTACTGATTCTAGTGGTACTAGTCATCAGTACATTATATGCCCTGCCAAGTTTGTATCCTGATGAACCTGCTGTTCAAATTTCAGGTGCCAAAGCCGGTACCCAGATTGATCAAAGCATCGTACAAAAAGCAGAGCAGATTTTAAAATCTGAAAATATTGCCAGCCATGACAATAGCTTCACCAATAATGCCGCTTTATTACGTGTTGATTCGAGCGAACAACAATTAAAAGCGAAAGAAGCACTACGTCGTGGGCTCGGTGAAAATTATGTCGTCGCACTGAACCTTGCGCCTACTACCCCAGAATGGCTACAAAAAATTGGTGCTAAACCAATGAAGCTGGGTCTGGATTTACGTGGTGGTGTACATTTCCTACTCGAAGTGGATATGGATAAAGCCATTTCACAACGTATGGAAACGTCTGCGGCTGACTTACGTCGCCAACTTCGTGACAATAAATTAAAATTCAATAGCTTATCTTTGAACAACAACACCATTACGATGCAATTTGCAAATAATGATGACCGTTCTGCAGCTATGGATTTCCTTCGTCGTAACGGCAATGAATATACTCAACAAGCGGTTGCAACAACTGAAGGTTCAACACTGCGTTTAAGCTACACAGATACACGTAAACAAGAAATTCAGTCTTATGCTGTCAACCAAAACTTAACGACTTTACGTAATCGTATTAACGAGTTAGGTGTAGCGGAAGCATTGGTACAAACCCAAGGTAGCAACCGTATTGTGGTTGAATTACCGGGTGTACAAGATACTGCTGAAGCAAAACGTGTACTTGGTCGTACTGCAAACCTTGAGTTCCGCTTAGTTTCTGACTTAAATGATCAATATATCGATCCTTACACAGGTCAAGCAAAAGGCTCATTACCGCCAGGTACAGAAGCATTTGCTTATGAATCTTTGGACAGCGGTCGTCAATTATTGCTTAACCGCAACCGTATCTTAACAGGTGAACGTGTACAAAATGCGTCATCAGGCTTTAGCCAAGATACAGGTGGTGCTGAAGTAAATATTACTTTGGATACTGCGGGCGGTAAGTTGATGTCTGAAGCCACTCGTAATGCTGTAGGCAAACGAATGGCTGTTCTGTTCATCGAGAACAAACAAAAAATTAGTTATGTTGCTGATCCTACAACAGGCACACAAACTGAAGTTCGTACACCTTATACCGAATCTGTGGTCATCAATGCGGCAACGATTCAAGCCGTATTGGGTTCTCAGTTCCGTATTACCGGTCTAGATTCACCTCAAGAAGCATCTGAACTTGCATTGATGTTACGTGCAGGTGCTTTGGCAGCGCCAATGTACTTCGTTGAAGAACGTGTGATTGGTCCGAGTCTCGGTCAAGAAAACATCGACAAAGGCGTATTATCAACTCAAATCGGTTTCTTATTGGTTGCGATTTGGATGGTGGTCTTCTTCCGTGTGTTCGGTTTGATTGCCAACTTTGCTCTCGTGGTTAACCTTGCCATGATCTTAACTATCATGTCTTGGATTGGCGCGTCCCTCACCCTTCCGGGTATTGCAGGTATCGTAATTACCATTGGTATGGCGGTCGATGCCAACGTACTGATCTGTGAGCGGATACGAGAGGAAATTAAATGGGGTGCCTCGCCGAAACAGGCGATTGTTGCGGGTTATGATCGTGCGTATAACACCATCTTTGACTCCAACTTAACCACATTCTTGGTTGCTTTCATTCTGTTCGCAATTGGTACAGGCCCAATTAAAGGCTTCGCGGTTACCCTAATGATTGGTATTGTCTGCTCAATGTTCACAGCAATTACTGTGACACGTGCAATCGTACAAATCATTTATGGTAAAAAACGTAACCTGAAGAAGTTGAGCATTTAGGAGATCGAAGATGACTGAAAATACTCAACCGAAACAATACGGCCGTCCGGACAACGAGCGCATTATTCCATTTATGAAGATTGCCAAACCGGCAGCCTTGATATCGATTATTTTAACGCTCGCAAGTATCTTTTTTATTTGCACCAAAGGTCTAAACCTCGGTTTGGACTTTACTGGCGGTGTGGCAGCAGAGTTGAACTATAGTCAACCAGTAAAATCTACCGATGTGAGCTCAGCGCTGACAAAAGCTGGTTTTAAAGATCCTGTAGTACAAACCTTAGGATCTGACCGCGACCTGATGGTTCGTATGCCAGTTCAAAAAGACATTGAAGCTGAAGACTTAACCAAAGCCATTACGACTGCCGCTCAATTGCCGAGCAATAAAGCAGAAGTGCATAAAGTCGATGTGGTGGGTGGTCAAGTCGGTAATGAACTTTACGTGCGTTCTGCGGGTGCTGTAGGTCTTGCCCTACTGCTCATGCTGGTTTATGTCACTATTCGCTTTGAGTTCAAACTTGCGATGGGTGCTGTACTGTCTTTATTCCACGATATCGTGGTGACCATTGGTATCTTTGCCATGATGCAGTGGCCGTTTGACTTAACAGTTTTGGCTGCGCTACTCGCGATTATCGGTTTCTCGCTCAACGATAACATCGTTGTATCTGACCGTATTCGTGAAAACTTCCGTAAGATTCGCGGTGCTGAACCTCTTGAAGTTGTGAACAGTGCTTTGACTGAAACACTTCGCCGTACCATTCACACCTCTATGACACTGTTACTGGTTGTTGTGGCGATGATGGTACTGGGCGGTGATGGTCTGAAATGGTTCTCTGTTGCAATGTTTGTTGGTGTATTTGTGGGTACATATTCATCAATCTACATTGGTACAGCCTTCGCGTTATGGCGTGGCCTGAACCGTCAAGACTTCATTGTACAAGTGAAACCTGAATTTGAAGAAGAAGAGATTCCTTAAGCTTTTCAACTTATAGTTCAGATCAAAACCCATCTTCGGATGGGTTTTTTTATGCGACTACCTTAAATAAATGAGCTAGGCAAAATCGCAATAATAGGATGTAACTTTTTAATATCGGATTGCAGGAATTCTACCTGTCGTTTTTGGTCTAGACTTGCAAATTGCCATGTATCATCTGTTTGCTGTATCACGTTTAAAATTAAATTTAAGCCATTTCGCAAATATACACAGGCTAGATCCGATCTCTCTACCCCTCGCCGTTCATCACAGACCACAAGCCAACCCTCTTGTAATACAGGGGTATAATACGATGCTGTGATGCGAATCAAATACAAGTCTTGAATGTTTTTAAATAATGCTGAATATTGAGATGAATCATTTGAAATCAGTTTTAACGAAAATGCCTGTGTCTCAACTACCTGCATTTCAAAAAGGACTAAGTTTGGTTGCTCTGTAGTACTTTTGGCTTGTTCTATAAATTGAACTTCATGATCCAAACTTCCCTTTATGAGTTCCAATTGTGTCTCTAACTCACGTGCAAATTTCTCTCCAATCTGCCGATGACTATTTAATAATTGGGAAATTAAAGGAACTGATAAGCCAAAATGTTCACACACGGCTTTACCATTTTTAAAAGGGCCTGTTGCCACCCAATGGTCAATCGCTCGTGTTAAATTCTGTCGACGCTTTTCAAAAAGCTCTGAAGGCAGCATAAGCATTCAATTTTATAATTTCTCTCCCCCAATATAATAAAAAACCCGCACGTAGCGGGTTTTTTTATACAGCTTTATTTTTAGCTACCTTGTACCAATCGACGTGCGCTAATAATGCCTGGTTGTTGCTCTAGACGTGCCAACAGTTTCGACAACTGCGCCAAGCCTTTCACTTCAATCAACAGCTTCATATTGGCAATACCATCACTCTCGGAAATGGTATTCACCTGACGAATATTGATTTGGTCTGAGAAAATCACTTGAGTCAGATCTTTAAGCAAACCACGACGGTCATAAGCTTCCACCACGATTTGCACACTTTGACCACGAGTTGGCTGCATTTCCCAATCCGCTTCAACCGCACGTTCAGGCTCTTGCCCAATCATACGGATATAATCCGGACATGCGACCTTATGGATACTTACGCCACGATTCAGGGTGATATAACCTGCAATCGATTCACCATGCACAGGCTGACAACACTGAGCAATGTGTAGTTCTACATTGTCCAAACCATCAATCAAAATACCATGCGCCGAAAGCGTATGACTTGCACGTGGGTTCAAGGTTGGTTTTAACACCAGTTCAGGCTCATCCTGATCGAGGTGCATATGACGGTTAACCTGATTGATTAAGGCATGTAAGCTAATGTCACCACTCACCAAGCCAATCAATATATCTTCACCCAATTTCACATTAAAATGATTGCAGTAATCATTCAAATCGATACTTTTCGGGTGAATCGCCAAACGTGACAATTCTTTATTCAGAATCTCACGTCCCACTTCCAAGTTTTTACTACGGTCTTGCTGACGGAACCAATGACGCAACTTATCACGTGCACGAGCCGTCTTGATATAACCCAGCGAGTTTACCAACCAATCTCGGTTAGGCTCACGATCTTTCTTGGTTAAAATCTCGACCTGTTCCCCAGTTTTTAGGGTATAGGTTAAAGGTACATAACGTTGGTTCACCCGTGCTGCATAGCACTTGTTGCCCACTTCAGTATGCACATGATAGGCAAAGTCAAGCACGGTCGAACCGCGTGGTAATTCTTTGATATCACCATCACGACTGAACACATAGATTTTCTCAAAATCTTCAAACTCTTGGATTTGTTCGAAGTTTTCAGAAGCCTCATCTTCTTTATGGGCGCTAGCATCATTTCGTTCTTGATAATGTTCAAGCACTGCACGTAAAGAATGTAAGCGATGATTAAATGAATAATCTGTGGTTTTAGAGCCTTCTTTATAGTTAAAGTGCGAACACACCCCGAGTTCAGCTTCTTCGTGCATATTATGCGTACGAATTTGCACTTCTAAAGATTTGTTCTCTGCAATCACGGCCGTGTGCAGTGAGCGATAACCATTGGCTTTCGGGTTGGTAATATAATCATCGAACTGATGCGGAATATGACGCCAAATCTGATGAACGATCCCCAGTGTGTGATAACACTCAGGTACATTATCCACCAAAACACGAACCGCTCGAATGTCATAAAGCTGATCAAAGCTCAGGTTCTTACTCTTCATTTTTCGATAAATCGAATAAATGTGTTTCACCCGTCCATTAATCTCGGCCTCAATGCCATGATCTAACAGTTCTTTACGCAACTTTTCTGTCACGAACTGAATATATTGCTCACGCTCTAAACGTTTTTCATTCAGTAAAGAGGCAATTTCTTTATAGCGTTCAGGTGCTAGATAACGGAAAGCAAGATCTTCAAGCTCCCACTTAAGCTGTGCAATCCCTAAACGGTGCGCGAGCGGCGAATAAATGGTTAAAATTTCTCGTGCGACACGCTCTTGTCGCTCTTTGGTTGAGTGCGCCAACTCACGTAATGCATAGGTACGTTCAGAAAGTTTGATTAATACAACACGAACATCTTCGGTCACAGAGATCAGCATTTTATAAATGCCGGTCAAATGTTCACGCTGATTATTATTAAAATGATCTTCTAGACGTTTATTTTGCTCAATCAGGTCAGACAACTTACCCATGGCAAGCGTGCCTTTCACCAAAGCATGCACTTGATCGCCAAATTTGCTTTGGACTTCTTCTAAACTGGTTACGCCTTCACGAACACTTCGATACAGCATGGCTGCTGATAACGTATCTTCATCCGCATACAGATGAGCAAGAATATCCGCCATTTCAATACCGGTATAGAAGGTATTCGAGCGATGGTTGACCGTTGTTTCAAGTTCATTCTGTAAGGTCAGATGTGCAACTTCTTCGAGTTGCTTTAGAGGAGCCCCGTCAAACATGCCACTCACACGCTCTAGCCATTCAGCTAAATCATGCTGTGCTTGCTCGGCATGTTCTACAGTCGTTTCCTGAGACAGCTCATTGAGACGTCCAGGTAATTGTTCACGTACTGTGACCATACCCTACTCCTAGTTTTCTACGCTTCATAACTTTTAATCGTTTATCTGATTTTCTTTTTCGAACAAAGCAATCGATTCGACATGCCCTGTATGGGTAAACATGTCCATGACACCCGCTTTTTTCAAACGGTAGCCTTGTTGTACCAGCATTCCAGCATCGCGTGCTAGTGTTGCAGGATTACATGACACATAAACGATTCTTTTTGCACCAAATTTGGGCACATAACGCATTATTTCTTCTGCACCAGAACGTGGTGGGTCTATCAATAATGCATCAAATCCTTGTTTTGCCCAAGAATGATGCGAAAAATCTTTTGTTAAATCTTGTGAATAAAATTTCAGTTGCGAAAGGCCATTGTTTTGTGCATTTTCTGCACCACGCTGAACCATTTCTTCACTCCCTTCAACTGCAATGACTTGACCCGTTGAACCCACACATTGAGCAAGTGGTAAAGAAAAGTTTCCTAAGCCACAAAACAGATCTAGAACTCGCTCACCTTGTTGTAACTGAAGCAATTCACATGCCAGTTTCACCATTTGCGGATTAATCGTGGAATTCACTTGCGTGAAGTCTTGTGGATTAAAGCCAAATTCCACACCAAAGTCACTTAGACCATAGTGCAGACGCATCGGTGCATCGGGATGATCCACGCGATGTAAGCTGTCTGGCCCTTCAGGTTGTAAGTACAGTTGCCACTCTTTATGTAACGCAAATTTTACTAATTGGTTGACATCTTCCGCGCAAAGTTCCGCCGTATGACGAATCAGGAGAGCAATTTCTTGATCTCCCATGGCCAGTTCTATATGCCCAATATCTGCTTTACCTTGCAAACCTTGTAACAGTTGTTTGAGTGTGGTGATGGAGTCAAACTCACGATCCAACACCATACAACGGTCAATCGAAGTCAGTTTATTTGACTGGCTTTCACGAAAGCCAACCACAAGCTTATCTTTTGCAGGTAGGTAACGCACACCAATACGTGCTTTGCGACGGTAATCTTCACGCAATGAACGTAAAGGAGCTAACCATTGATCAGGTTGTATCCCAGCAAAATGTTGCAAATGTGATTGTAAAACATCTTGTTTTAAACGAATTTGCTCGTCGGGATGAATATGCTGCATGCTACACCCACCACAGACCCCATAATGTGGGCAGGCCGGTTTAACCCGTAGAGCAGACTCTTCACTCAGCAATTCCAGACTATCTGCTTCTTCGAGACGCTTAACGACATTAGTAATACGCGCACGCACCGTTTCACCTGGCAATGCATAACGAATAAATACTTTCTTACCGTGTTTTTCCGCAGGATGATCTGGATGCGTCCCAAAGTGCGCTATGCCTCGCCCCTCATGTGAAAGCGATTCAACCTGAAATGTATAAATGGGTTGTTGGGCTTTTTGGGGTTTGGCTTTGTGTTTCATGCGTACCTAATGTGTGGAAGATGGGAAATCAGATTGGGTGAATTCGGTACGTTGCGAGGTTTGCTGCCATACCGATAAAAAATCAGCGTGTTGCGGCTGAGTTTGTAAATATTGAATCGTGCTTTGAATCAGGTGCTGATGATCATTTAACAATAACTGTCCTTTCAGCAACAGCCAGCGTAAATAAATCAACCATGTATTGAGCACATCACCTTCACAGTAGCTGGTCAGTTCCATCCACTGTTGTTCACGCACATATTCAGGCACATGGTAGCCACCATCACCACGTTTACCGGGGAAACCAAGTAAATGTGCTGCATCGTCGAGCTTTTGAAAATGACGACCATGGAACATGGCCATGACATCCATCAAATCTACATGACGATGATGATAACGATTCTGGTAGTTATTATAGCGCTTTTGCGTATCAATCTCGCCCTGATCGAACAAACTTGGTGCAGATAGTCCGTGATACATGGCACGGAACAAAATCACAGGCAAATCAAACTGTGAACCGTTCCAACTGACCAAGGTCGGATGACGCTTTTCAAAAATAGAAACGAATTTTTTTAAAATTTCAGCTTCGCTATTGTCTTCACGGCTAAATGAAAACAACTTCATGCCCTTTTCATCAATCCATAGTCCAGAGATACAGACAATTTCATGCAAGGCCAAACGCTGAAAATCCGTGCCCGCCTCTTGGCGACGCAGTTTAGTCAGCGCAGCATCTAGATCCACCTCAGGCAGATCCAGTCCATACAAATGCGCACCTGACTTCAAATCTGTCAGTGTTTCGATATCAAAAATTAAAACAGGTAAACGCATAAGTACTCACCAGTGCCGATCGGCCACTGTAATTATTCAGGATCAACAACAGAGAATAGACCAGTAGACAAGTAGCGGTCACCACGGTCACATACGATGCAAACAATCACGGCATCCGGATTTTCTTCAGCCAATTTAACTGAAGCCCATACCGCACCACCCGATGATGTACCTGCACTGATACCTTCTGTACGTGCTAAACGACGAGCCGTTTTTTCCGCTTCAATTTGCGGAATATCCATAATGCGATCAACACGTGAAGGGTCAAAAATCGTAGGAAGATATTCTTGTGGCCAACGGCGAATACCAGCAATATTTGAGCCTTCAGACGGTTGTAAACCGACAATTTGAATATCCGGATTTTGTTCTTTTAAATATTTCGAAATCCCCATAATGGTCCCAGTGGTTCCCATTGAGCTGACGAAATGTGTAATTTTACCGCCTGTTTGTTTCCAAATCTCAGGCCCCGTAGTGAGGTAATGTGCTTCCACATTGTCCGGGTTACCAAACTGGTTTAGGACTAAACCTTTGCCGTCTTTTTCCATTTGAAGGGCAAGATCACGTGCTTCTTCCATGTTTTCAGATTCGATCAGTTCAGCACCGTAGGCACGCATGGCATCTTTACGCTCTTGGCTAGAACTTGCAGGCATGATCAAGGTCATTTTATAGCCACGCATTGCTGCAACCATAGCTAAAGCAATCCCTGTATTTCCGCTCGTCGCTTCAATCAACGTATCACCCGGTTTAATCTGACCACGCTTTTCCGCTTGCATAATCATGTTATATGCAGGGCGATCTTTGACCGAACCCGCTGGGTTATTGCCTTCTAACTTGGCTAATACTGTTGCTTGAGTATGACTTGCCAGACGCTGTAAACGCACTAACGGCGTGTTGCCGACGTAATGGTCTAATAAAAAATCGTCTGCTTGAAAATCAGGGGTTGTATTACTCATTATTCACACCTATATCGAGGTGCGCCTATTGTATGAAAAAATGCCTTTGCCTGCACCCATTTGCCTCGCTTTTTCGCGAAAGTGATTAAAGCGCAATCAGTTTTAAATAATCCATGCTAATATTCGGGGCATAAGGAATAAACTGCTTAAACCATGTCAAATATCAACAAAAAGCTTTTTAAACGCCTACACTTAAATCATGCCTATGGTCAGTTGATTGCACTTATTTTCGTGCCGATCACCATTTTGGCTTGTGTCGGTGCGATGTTGGTAATAACAGAAACCTCCAATGCAGCCAAAGCACAACAAAAACAAATGGCTGTCGCGATTCTGACACGCTATCAACCCACGTCAGAATCTGCGATTGATTTGCTGAATCATTACCCTTGGCAGTTTGATCAAGCTCGTAATGCCATGCAAAGCATGTTGAACGAAAAACATTTGATTCGTGCCGCGATTTTAGATCTCAAAGGCAACAACCGCCTGAGCATTGGCTTTCAAGATCAAGATATTTGGCCTGCTTTAAACAGTAAAGCATCTTTTATTGGACCGATTGCACATCAGGGTAACCATATTTATGCCCTGAAAATTTCAGATTCAACCCAGACCCCAGCATGGTTAAGCATTGAACTGGACAATCAACCGCTGCAAATTGCCCGCTATCGCGTGTTAATCGTGTTGATTGCAACGGGTTTATTGACGCTCTTATTACTTTTGCTGTGTTTGAATTTTTATTCACGTCGTTGGATCGCACCAATGTACGAAATTCGCATGCAGTTACAACGTTTAAATGCCGACACTCTAGATCAGCACATGATCATTAACAGTACTGGAGAACTCCGGTTATTACAGCGTGATATAGCCAATGTGGTTAAACGCTTACATTTCAGTTTCTTAGAGCTACGTGAACATACCGAACAAACGGAAGATGACTTAAGACGCACGCTTGATACTTTAGAAGTGCAAAATATTACCTACCGTCAAGCACGTGACCAAGCAATTCAAGCCAACCAATCAAAATCGGTGTTTTTGGCCAATATTTCCCATGAACTGCGCACACCGCTGAACAGTATTGATGGCTTTATTCATCTTTTACTGCGCCAAGGCAACCTCAGTAATGAACAAAATTTATATCTACAAACGATTCGTAAATCTTCTGCGCATTTATTGGCTTTAATTAATGACGTGCTTGATTTCTCGAAAATCGATGCAGGCAAACTAGAACTCGAAACTGCGCAATTCGACTTAGAAGAAGCCGTCTTTGATGTGATGGATATGTTGTCCCCATTGGCAGCACAAAAACACATCGATATGACCTTCTACTATGCTGACAATGTGCCAAAATTTGTGGTTGGTGATGTCCTACGCTTCAAGCAAATTTTGACCAACTTAATCTCAAATGCAATTAAATTCACTCCAGATGGTGAAATTATTGTCCGTGTCCGTATGGAGCACGATGACATCGGTCAATGTCTGCTGCACTTTAGTGTCCAAGACAGTGGAATTGGCTTAAGCGGTACCGACCGTAAGAAACTGTTTGAATCCTTTTCGCAAGGTGATGCATCTGTGACCCGCCAATTTGGTGGTACAGGTTTAGGCCTTGCCATCTCCAAACAATTGGTCAGCCTGATGCATGGACAAATTGGTTTTGAAGATAACCAAGAACGTGCCCCAACGGAAAAAGGTTCAACCTTCTGGTTTACTGCGCGCTTTGTAGTCGATGAAGAAATTGAAATTGTGCATCCACAATTTAGCAATCTCCAAGTCGTTTCCTACTTGGCACATCCAGCAACTGCCAATGTCCTACGTCATTATTTAGAAAATTATGATGTTGAACATATTGAAACGCAGTCAATCCTAGATTTATTTAGTCGCCTCAATCAGTTGCAAACCAATGAAAATACTTGGTTGATCGTCGATCATAGCGGCGACTCTGAAGCCTTACTCAAAGAAATTCGTCATCGTTATAGCGGTAACTTAGCGGTTTATGGCTACCAAATGATGCTCGATCCAAACATGTTGAACGAGTACCGTGCCCGTCCATTGCATCAACCACTCAGCCGTACAGCGCTGATTCAGTTGTTGAGTAATGAGCCGTGGTTTGATCAAGAGCAACATGAAGAATTTAATGGTCAAGGTCTGCATATTTTGGCAGTCGACGATCATTTACCAAACCTGATTGTGCTTGAAGCCCTGCTCTCTGAGTTAAATGTTAAAACCACTAAGGCTTTGAGTGGACAAGAAGCCATTGAAATCATTCAGGCTCGCCAAGAGCAAGGTTTGGCAGCTTTTGACCTCATCTTTATGGATATTCAAATGCCAGTGATGTCAGGTGTCGATACCACGCGTGCCATTCGTTCACTTGAGTCGACTTTTGAAAATCATAAGCGCCTTCCAATTATCGCTTTGACGGCACATGCGCTCTCTGATGAAAAACAAAAGCTTCTGCAAAGTGGTATGGATGACTATGTCACCAAGCCCATTCAAATGGATCAAATTATTCAAATCTTGACCCAATGGACTACCGATAACTTTAAGAAAGTGCCGGTTTTAGAGCGCAGTTCAGTGATTGAAGCCCTAGAGCCGAGCATTTTAGATTGGCAACAAAGCTTGCAGTTGGCCGCGAATAAAGAAGACCTTGCAGTCGATTTACTGAAAATGCTCGTCGATAGCTTTGAGCAAGAAATCCATGAAATGGCACAGCTCATCGAAGATGAAGATTTTCCACAATTAGAGCATGTGCTACATCGGCTTTATGGCGCAACCCGCTATGTGGGCGCTCCGACCCTCCAAGAGGTTTCAGGTCAATTTGAGCAATTTGTATCGACCTTACGTAAGGAACGCCGTAAAGCGGATGACGCATTTGTTCAAGAAACCCTGAACCGTTTTGATGAGTTAAAAAATGTCATGGCGCAAGTTGAACACGCAGCTCAACAAATCTTAGCCAAACAAAATAATTAAGCGCAGTCCGACTAAAGTCAGTGCCGTCCAGCTTCTGTTGTGACTGCACTGTCATGTATCCTGTCAGGGTGCATGCTATGCTCGGGCGCAGAAACAACGAGAGTAATTACCATGGCTTTATTACGTGTAGAAAAAAATAATGGCATTGCAACGGTTTACTTAAACCGTCCAGAAAAACGTAATGCAATGAGCTTTGCATTGCTCAAAGAATTGGTCAGCACCGCTGAAAAATTAAAAAAAGATCGTAGCTTACGCTGTGTCATTTTAACGGGTGAAGCCAATGTATTTAGTGCTGGCATTGATTTGGCTGACCTGAATGATCCGAAAAATCGTGCCTATGCTGCGTGGGAACTGTTAAAGCCCGGTCAAAGTTTATTTCAAAAAGCCTTCCTGATTTGGCAGCAGCTTCCTGTGCCGGTGATTGCCGCACTTGAAGGCTTTTGCTTTGGTGCAGGCATGCAACTTGCCTTGGCTGCCGATATCCGTATTGCCCACCCGAAAACGCAAATGTCGATTATGGAAAGTCGTTGGGGCTTAGTACCCGACATGGGCTTAACTCGCTCACTTAAAGGTGTGATTGGACTGGATTTAGCCAAGGAATTAACCTTAACAGCACGTATTTTTGACGCAGAATATGCCAAGGAAATTGGCTTAGTGACGCATTTAAATGAACAGCCTTTGCTTCAAGCGCAGCAGTTAGCTGAAGAATTATCACAACGTTCACCAGATGCCTTGGCAGCGGCAAAACAAGTACTAGATGCCATGGAACATAGTCCAAAACGTTCTTTACGCTTAGAAAAAATCTGGCAATTAAAATTACTGCTCGGCAAAAACAGCCAATTGGCACGTAAAAAAGACAAGAACCCAGAGGTTCAGTTTTTACCACGCCAATATAAGTAAAATAGTCACACAGGATAGATTGAGTACAGCACATGGCGTTTGATCGTAATACAAAAATTGCATTTCTAGGTATGGGGCTGATGGGTAGCCGCATGGCCACGCGCCTCATTCAGGCAGGATTTGAAGTTGCGGTATGGAACAGAACTGCCGCTGCGTGTGATGAGTTGATTGCGATTGGCGCGACAGCGCTTCAATTGGACAAGATTGCCCATTATCCTGTGGTTTTATCTTGTCTCGCAGATGATGCTGCTGTTGCCGCGGTGTATGCAAGCATCGAAAATCATTTAGCGGCAGGACAAATTATTGTCGACTTCTCGAGTCTTTCTGTGAATCAAACCCATCAATTGGCTCATGCTGCAAAATTAAAACAAGTCACTTGGATTGACTCGCCTGTTTCGGGGGGCACAGCAGGCGCTGAGCAAGGCACTTTGGTGATCTTTGCCGGTGGTGATGCTCAAACGATTCAAGATTTGAGTCTGATTTACAATGTTTTATCTCAACGTGTTACCCGCATGGGCGACTCAGGTACAGGTCAAGCCACCAAAATTTGTAATCAGCTGATCGTCGCTGCCAATAGCACGTTAATCGCAGAAGCTGTCGCATTGGCCGAGAAATCAGGTGTAGACACCACGTTATTGGCACCAGCGCTTGCCGGTGGATTTGCAGATTCAAAGCCTTTTCAGATTTTAACCCCACGTATGGCAACGCATCAGTTCGAACCCGTGCAATGGAAAGTTCAAACTTTATCTAAAGACCTGAATAATGCAGTCCAACTGGCTGCCCAGTTTGAATTAAGCATCCCTGTTGCCAGCCTAGCTTTATCGCAACTCAAAGCCCATCAGGACAATGGTTTTGCAGAAAAAGATTTAGCCACCATCATTCAACATGTCGAACAAAACTAACGACTTTCACTTTAGAAGTAAATTGCTTCAAGGACGATATACATGACTCAGCTCGCGGTTAATTTATCCATGATTTTTACCGAAGTGCCGTTGTTAGAGCGTTTTGCTTTGGCTCGTGAACACGGTTTTAAGCATGTAGAAATTCAGTTTCCGTATGAGCTGAGTATTGAGCAGATCCAAACCCAACTCACCATTAATGATTTAAGCCTGTGTTTAATCAATGTCCCTGCGGGTGATTTGATGCAAGGCGGTGATGGTCTTGCGGGAGTTCCGGGGCGTGAAAATCAATTTCATCAGGCCTTAGAACAATGCATTCGCTATGCCACTGCGTTAAATGTACCGAGTGTCAATATTTTAGCCGGCAAACAGCCACAAGATGCTGACTTGCTCCCATGTTTAAATACCTTGTCGAGCAACCTCAAACTGGCGTGCCACATGTTGTCTGAACATCATATTCAACCGGTATTTGAAATGATTAATGGCACTGATATGCCGCGCTTTTTGGTCCAAAATATTGCCCAAGCTCAGGAAATGCTTGAAGCTGTACAACACTCTACTTTGAAGATGCAATATGACTGCTACCACATGGCGATGATGGGTGAAGATATTCTCAGTACTTTGGCAGAAAATATTCAGGATATCGGTCACATACAGTTTGCTGACTGTCCGGGGCGACATGAACCTGACTCAGCGCAGATTCCATTTGCTGAGATTTTTAAATGGTTAGATCAAAGCCAATATACAGGTTACATCGCGGCTGAATACCGACCACGAAGCAACTCATCACATTCTTTTGCGTGGAAAGACAAATACTTCCCTCATTTAGCCAATGGTCAATGACGTGTTGATTTGAAATTCATCAACAAAACCGCTATATTAGAACATGTAAAATTGTCAGGAAATCATACCCTCTATGAATTTAGAACCATCGCCCAGCGCTTCTAATTCTCACGATCTCGCAAATATCAAAGATGTACAAGCTTGTTTAGCTGTTGTACGTGAAGCACTTGAAGATGTAAAAGCCAAAGATATTGTTGAACTTGATATCAAAGCAATCAGCAATGTCGCAGATGCGATTGTAATTGCGAGCGGTACTTCAACTCGTCACATTAAGTCTCTTGCAGACAACGTGGCAGAAGAAGCACGTAAAGCTGGATTCCGCCCGATTGGCGTTGAAGGTGAACGTGATGCAGAATGGATCCTGATTGATCTCGGTTTTGTAGTGGTACATGTGATGTTACCTACAGCACGTAAATTCTATGATCTAGAAAGCTTATGGCGTACAGCTCCAGAAACTGTAGCTTAAGCTTCCAGAAAAAAGCGACCTAAATAGGTCGTTTTTTTTATCCCTTGATTTCATACACGGACAATCAGCTTCATGGTGTTTTACCCCCTACACTAAAGCAGTTGGTGTAAATCCACCTCAGGATAGTTGGCTTTAATTTTCAGCTTGGTTTGTGCATAAACTTGGTCCGCACGCATCGGTCCATAAAAGTCACAATACACTTCATAGATGCTCGTTAAAACTTTGGCATAACTGGTCAAGGGCAAAAACTCGACAAAACTCGCTGAATTAATTTGTGCATTTGCCGCAATTGCCAGCCCGATTTCTTCTAATTGCTCAATCACATCTTGGGTGAAATCAGCCTGATCTGTAGATTTCACCGTCAGCATGACTGACTCGATAAAGCCTAAAAAAGCTTCGCTAATGGTCTCTGCAATGAGCTCGTCTTTTTGCTCCTGCTCCTGCGGTTTTTCAACCCTTAACAGTTCCTGCTTTTCTAAGGTAGATAACTCATACAAGACTTGCTTCAGCATATCTTTACGATAAAAGCGAAGCTCCTCTGTGGTACAGATATCATTTAAGAAGCGATTCAAGACAAATGACGGTTTCATGCTGTACTGCTGCTC
Source organism: Acinetobacter sp. YH1901134 (assembly GCF_013416965.1). Taxonomy (NCBI): domain Bacteria; kingdom Pseudomonadati; phylum Pseudomonadota; class Gammaproteobacteria; order Moraxellales; family Moraxellaceae; genus Acinetobacter; species Acinetobacter sp. YH1901134. The sequence continues at coordinate 96,414 of NZ_VPEW01000011.1, forward strand.
CCAGTGCCGTAGCGCACTGTCGAGTAACGTCCCATGAATAAATTGTTGTAAGCCTTTTTCTAAAGCTTCGCGGCGTTGTGCCAAATTCAACAGTTCGGTGCTCATTGCTTTACTCCTGTTAATGACGTTTGGTCATATCATCCGTTTCAAAAGTCACATCTTTTTGAAACTCGGGATAAGACAATTCAGCATGTTCGGTATAGTCCAAACCCCGTTGTTCATGTTGCTTACTCACACGTAAGCCACCCAACAATTTGTCCAAGACCTTAAATACAATGAACGCAACGCCAAAGCCCCATAAAAAGGCTGTAATCACTCCAAGCCCTTGTATCGCGATGACATCGCCATTAAACATGTTATTTTCAAGGAATATCCCTGCCGCCAATGTTCCCCATGCGCCACAGAAACCATGTACCGTCACCGCATCCACTACATCATCCTGTTTCATTTTTTCCATGAGCATTGGCAGGAAGGTCACCATAACACCTGCACATAAACCGGTGATGACCGCATACAGTGGAGACATCGTTGCACAGCCTGCCGTAATGGCAACTAGTCCACCCAGTGAGGCATTGATCGTGCTGCGGATCAAAATGGCTTTAGATCGGATGAGGCAGAGCAACATGTATGCAACCGCTGCCGCACACGCAGCAAGATGCGTATTTAAAGCAATACGCCCTACGCTGACATTGGCATTAATGGTCGAGCCTGCATTAAAACCAAACCATGCTAACCATAAAATAAAACCACCTAATGCCACTAAAGGTAAGTTATGCCCCGGTAAATAATGGCTTTGCCCATTGTGTCCAAATCGCCCCAAACGTGGGCCCAGTACGATGATGCCAGCTAAAGCCACCCAGCCGCCCATAGAATGCACCACGGTCGAACCTGCAAAGTCGATAAACCCGAGTGCTTTTAACCAACCGTCTCCGCCAAATAAACTGCCCCATGCCCAACTACCAAAGACAGGATAAATCAGACCTGACACAACGGCCGCACTCACCACATAAGCCACAAAATGAATCCGCTCTGCCATGGCACCACTGGCAATGGTGGTTGCAGTTGCAGCAAACATCATTTGGAAAAATAGAAGGTTCCAGTGCCAATCATCCAGTTGATCGGGTGCAAAATGACTTAAGCCAAACCAGCCCGTGGTATTGACCCCAAACATCAGACCAAAACCCACCAGCCAAAACACCAGACCACCCAAGCAGGCATCCATGTAGTTTTTCATGAGTACGTTCACGGTATTTTTACTGCGAACTGAACCACTTTCGATCATGGCAAATCCGGCTTGCGTAAAGAACACCAAGATACCGCCCAGTACCACCCAAATACTGTCGAGCGAAATACGAATTTCTTGAATATTATTGGCGATTTGCGGGTCAACTGCCCATGCAGTCGATGTCAGGACACTCAGAAACAGTGCCATCAAGTATGTTTTTTTCATGATTATTCCCCCAAGAATAACCATGCTGTGCAAAAAGAATACCAAATTTCAGACAATTAATTATTTTTCAATGCATTGCGTCACAAAATAAGTTCGCAACGATGTTCTGAATCGCTGAGATCAAATCTAATGAAACAAAACAGCGTATCAATCTGCACCTTTGTTTCAAAACACGCATCAATTTGATTCAAGCACCTGATGCGCTAAATATTTGTGCACTTTTAGTGTGAAGCATCAATTAATCAAAAGCGAAGAAAATAAAAAACCACCCGAAGGTGGTTTTTTATTTTCCTCATTCCCGCTTTATCACAGCGGGACTTTGGCAATATGGATTAATGACCACCGCCATTAATGGCTTTTGTCATATCTTCCACAACTTTCTTCGCATCACCGAAGATCATCATCGTTTTATCGTTATAGAACAAGTCATTATCTAGACCTGCGTAGCCTGTAGCCATAGAGCGTTTGATGACCATAATGGTACGTGCTTTATGCGCTTCAAGAATTGGCATACCGTAAATTGGAGAACTTGGATCGTCTTTTGCCGCTGGGTTCACCACGTCGTTCGCACCAATCACCAGTACTACATCTGTTGCAGGGAAGTCTGAGTTGATCTCATCCATTTCAAGAATGTCTTCATATGCAACGTCAGCTTCAGCTAAAAGTACGTTCATGTGACCCGGCATACGACCTGCCACAGGGTGAATCGCAAAACGAACTTTTACACCTTGCTCTTTTAAGATTTCACATAATTCTTTCACGGCATTTTGTGCACGACCTTGCGCCATACCATAACCCGGTACGATCACCACGCTATCCGCATTTGACATCAAGAAGCCAGCATCGTCTGCAGAACCTGAACGGTGATTACGCTGTGCTTTTTCACCATTATCCGCTGCAGCTACTGCTGTACCACCCATTGCACCACCAAACAGAACGTTGATGATTGAACGGTTCATGGCTTTACACATGATGTAAGACAGAATTGCACCCGATGAACCAACCAGTGAACCTGCAACAATCAGCATGTTGTTTTCAAGCGTGAAACCAATCCCTGCTGCTGCCCAACCTGAGAACGAGTTTAGTAACGATACCACCACTGGCATATCACCACCGCCTACTGGCGCAATCCATACCCAACCAAATGCAAGTGCAAGAACAGTCATTGCCCAGAAAGCATTCATGTTGCCTGTGGTAAAGAAGTAGATACCACACGCCAACATCGCAAGGAAAATTAAGGCTTGAACCGGTTTTACCCATCCACCTGAAATGGTTTTTGCCCATTTCTTCGCAGCCAATTTACCGTAAGCAAATACCGACGCTGTGAAGGTAATCGCACCAACGAAACAGCCTACAAACAATTCAAATAAATGAACTTTGCTCATGTGGGCATGTTCTACACCCGCTGCTGTTAATACCGCTTCATTCTCCGCGAATGCCGCAGTCAATTGGTTGTTGTGTAGAATCGCAGCGATCGCAATCAGTACCGCAGCCAAACCGACCAATGAGTGCATCAGTGCCACAGTCTCAGGCATTTGAGTCATCGGAACTGTTTTTGCACGTGCAATACCAACGACTGCACCCAACACCATTGCACCCACAATCATCCAAATCACGGGATGATCTGCAACAAAGAATGTGGTGATTACAGCAATCGCCATTGCGATCATACCGTAACGGTTACCCTGAATCGCAGTTTTTGGACCAGACAAACCGCGCAACGTTAAGATAAAAAGAACGGCACCAATCAGGTAGAACCAATCCGCATATTCTTTAATGAATTCCATGGATTAACCCTCTTTTTTCTTTTGCTTAGGTTTGAACATTTCAAGCATACGTGCAGTCACCGCAAAGCCACCAAAAATGTTGATACTTGCAAGGAAAACGGCAATCGCACCTAAAATACTCACCACGTTAATGCTTTGGAACTGTACGCTTGCATCCACAATACCTGGGATACCAACGGTTTGAATCATCGCACCAACGATAATGATCGATGACAAAGCATTGGTTACAGCCATTAATGGTGTGTGTAGCGCAGGTGTTACCCCCCAAACCACGTAGTAACCAACAAAGATTGCCAAGACAAAAATAGTAATCGTTTCAACCATGATGATTCTCCTTAACCACGTTTCAGCAGCACTTGGCCGCCATGAGTGACAAGTAGTGCTTTTTGAATTTCTTCTTCAGGGTTAATTGCGAAGTTCTTTTCGCTATCAAACAGGGTTTCAATGAAATTCAAAACGTTACGTGCATACAGTGCCGACGCTTCAGTCGAAACTGTTGAAGGAATATTTGGAATACCAAGAATTTTCACACCATTGGCAGTCACGACATTTTCGCCGCAAACAGAACCTTCAACGTTACCGCCAGTTTCAACCGCCATATCTAGAATGATTGAGCCCGGTTTCATTTTGGCAATAGTTTCTGCTTTGATTAAACGTGGTGCGTCACGACCCGGCAATAATGCAGTCGTAATCACGATGTCAGCATTCGATACGGCTTTATCAACAATAATCGCTTGGTCGCGAATGTAGTCTTCACCCGGCATCCAGCCATAACCATTTTTCGCAGCATCAGCTGCTTTTTGTTGCTCTTCTGGTGACATTGGTACGTCTAACCATTTACCACCCAAAGATTCAACTTGGTCACGTGCTGTAGGACGTAAGTCAGTGGCTTCAACTACGGCACCTAAACGTTTCGCTGTTGCAATGGCTTGTAAGCCTGCGACACCTACGCCCATGATCACAACACGTGCAGGTTTTACTGTACCTGCTGCTGTCATCAGCATTGGGAACATACGTTGATATTCTGCCGCAGCCAAAAGCACAGATTTATAACCTGAGAGGTTGGCTTGAGATGAAAGTACGTCCATGTTTTGCGCACGAGATAAGGTCCGTGGCAAAAGTTCCAATGCAAATGCAGACACGTTTTGTGACGCAAATTGGTCAAGTTCGGTGTTGCGGTAAGGGTCAAACATCCCCACAACGGTGGTACCCGCTGTGAGTTTTTGAATTTCGTCACCTTTAGGCGCACGAACTTTCAAAATCATTTGACTACCGGTATAGGCATCATCCGTAATTTTGGCACCAACTTGTTCATAGGCACTATCGATGTAAGCAGCGTTTACCCCTGCTCCACGTTCAATAACGACGCTATGACCAGCGCTGATCAACTTCTTTACTGTTTCAGGCGTCGCAGCGACGCGATTTTCACCGACAACAGTTTCGGCTGGAATTCCGATCTGCATGAGCGTTCCTCAAGCTAATTTTTCTTAAGTAAACATCGCAATCCGCGATGTCTCCCCTCAGGATGTGTTTTTGTACAATTTTTGGATTCTAATTGAACTTTTTTAAAATACTACCCAATATTTATTTAATAAATACCCATATTTTGAACTCATGATTCATGAAAAGAATAGTGCGATATTTCATTTATTCAGTTTTATTTGTCGATTTATTACTCATTTTTATCCTATTTATAACTTTTTAATATTACTTAAGACCAAAAACATAAATAATTTCGCTGGTTTTAGTGCAGATTGTTTCAGTGCGTTGATCATTGTGACATTTTCATTCGACAACTAATGACCTGAACGTGTCTTGAAAAATCGACTTAAGTCAGGTAAAGCCACTCTTTCATGCAGACTGCATCAGCTCGTTGACTCATTTGACAGTTTTGACGTGCTGACCTGCATTGAAAACTGACTTTTTTCTGCCACAGTCTCGTCAAATCGGTCAGCTTGAATATCCGATGGATTTTTGCGCACGTTTCGGGTTTATTGAGATCTTGCTCTCCCCACCTGATGCTTCGCCTTAACTTAGAATTGACTTTTTTAGCTAAAAAAATAATTTTTTGAATATTTAGCATTATGATATCGCTACTGACTTTCTATCCCTAAAAAACACTATTGCACCATTTGTGTGCAATTTTCACCTTAAATGTTTCTGCCTGATATATTTGACCTGCCGAGTCATGTTGAGATTTAAAAAATTTAAAAACAAATTGGTCATTTCTTCCGCTGTTTTTCATGTTTGATGTAGCAATCCCTTATGTATAAAGGAATAAATACTATTCTTTTTTTGCATTTTTACTCGCACCATGCATTTTTTATAATCAAAATGACAGTTCAAACTTATCGGAACAATGCTGTCGAATTCGTTCAGTCGTCATGAGGCACACCTTATCTTATGTCAAGAAACCTTAGTCCGCACTTCATCGGTGCAATTTTTGCGCTGATTGCTGCCTTCTTGTTTAGTACCAAAGCAATTTTTATTAAGCAAGCCTATGCACTTTCTCCTCTTGTCGATGCCACTGTCCTCATGGCCTTACGCATGATGAGTGCATTGCCGTTTTTCTTGGTCATTACATGGCTGAGTCGACGTTCTTATCAAACGATTCAACGAAAAGATTGGGTGCTCTTACTCATTTCAGGATTAATCGGCTATTACTTTTCGAGCTGGCTCGACTTCCGTGGCTTGATGTATATCAGTGCTTCGCTTGAACGAATTATACTTTTCCTATATCCCACATTAACCGTGCTGGCTTCCGCTGTTTTATTCAAAAAGCCACTAAGTTTTAAAACAATTCTTGCCCTGATTTTAAGTTATGGCGGGACAGTTTTAGTGATGCTACAAGAACAAAATGCCACACCACATGATCAGTACTTTTGGCTCGGATGTAGTTTGGTTTTTGCCAGTGCCGTATTGTTTGCGATTTATTTATTACTCACGCCAGGCCTCATGCAAAAGTTTGGTTCTTTACACTTTACCGGTCTAGCTCTGAGCATAGCCTGCGTTGGGACGATTATTCATTTTCTATTTGCAACACCGCAGCCCATTGCTTTGCTTCAACAACTCCCGAGTCATGTCTGGCTGTATGGTTTAGCGCTCGGACTATTGGTTACCGTACTTCCAACCATTTTGATGATGCAAAGTATCGTCCGACTTGGGGCTGCACAATCGGCTATGATTGCCTCTATCGGGCCCATTTTAACGATTTTACTGGCTGTCGCGTTGTTGAATGAACATTTAAACCTATGGCAATGGGTCGGTTGCGGTCTGAATATGCTGGGTGTCTTGATGATCAGTCTCAGTAAGAAATCCTAAACCCCTACTTGGATACTATTCACAGAGAAACACTTTAAGACCTGTTTGATTTTCCTTATAGTGACCACAACAGCGTGGCAGCAAATTCTTTGCATACGCTTCCGCCCAAAATCTGGAAAATTTATGAAAGCCTCGATCGACATTAGCCATGATAAAACTTTGTTGTGGCTTATGGCTGCTGCATGTGGTTTATGTGCGGGTGCCAATTATTATTGCCAACCTTTAGTCGCTTCTATCCAACAAAGCTTTCAAATTCCACAATCAGAGGTGGCGCTAACCGTCACCTTTGCGCAAATTTCTTATGCTTTGGGTCTACTGTTTATTGTGCCGATTGGCGATATTGTGAATAAAGCCAAATTTATTCCTCTGCTCATGCTTGGTGCAACTGTCGGTTTAGCCCTCTGTGCTTTTTCAACCAATCTATACATGCTTTGGGCAGGAACCATTATCACCGGGCTATTTTCAGTGGCTGCTCAGGTCCTCATCCCTTTGGTCACGGTTGCGATTCGACCTGAAAAAATTGGGGCAGTTGTTGGCTTTTTAATGAGTGGGTTATTGGTCGGCATTCTGTTATCGACCAGTCTCTCTGGCTTATTGTCCTATCTGTTTCATTGGAAATCGATTTACATCCTCAGTGCTCTCTTGATGTTGGTATTAGCCGTCTTACTCAAAAAGCGTCTGCCTGTGGTCAGCATCACACGGATGCCCTACAGCCAAGTTTTCCAGTCAATGGGCGCATTACTCAAACATGAACCGCGGTTAATTTTCCGTTCTCTGATTGGGGGCTGTGTCTTTGCCGCGATGAGTATGCTGTTTTCCACCATTGCCATGTTACTGACTGAGCCACCTTTTCAGTTGGCCGATGTTTGGGTCGGTGTCGTGACTTTAGTTGGTGTGTTTGGTGCCCTATCAACACAGTGGATTGGTCGTTGGGCAGATTTAGGCTTTAACCGAAAATTAACCTGGCTCGGTTGCAGCATCTTAGCCCTCAGTTGGGGACTGCTGTATTTGGGTGGATCATCTCTTGCTTTTTATATTTTGGGCTATGGTCTAATCAACCTCGGTTTGGCAATGGTGCATAGCTGTAATCAAAATATTATTTTCCAACTCAACCCGATTGCACGCTCTCGAATCAATTCAATTTATATGACTTTTTATTTTGTCGGTGGTGCATGTGGTTCAGCTTTGGGCGTATTTGCATGGCATCATGGCGGCTGGACCACCACCTGCATGACAGGGATTGCTTTAGTCATTGCTGCTGGATTTTTTGTATTGATCGATCAACTCTATACTGCGCGGCAACTAAAATATCCACAATGAGAAGTATTCATCACCGCAATAAAGCCACATTACTGTGGCTTTAGTTTTTTTAAAATTAACTAACCTGCACTACGGGATAAAAGGGTTTGCCTAAATCCAAGGTTTCTGCATTTTCCAAAAGAACCACTATAAATACCGGTAAAAGTGCCGACAGTATTGTGCAGCCGTCTTGAAGCTGTTTGCGATTGACCGAACTTTTATAGGTCGCGCCGCCATGAACCATTTGATTGCGTAGCGTATACATGCGATTGAACAGCACCATTAAAATATCAACGGAATCTTTTTCTTTAAGCGCGTGCAGTACTTTTTGTTTTTCATGCGCCAAGCCCTCTTTGCATGCGTCATGGCTAATTTTTTGATTTTGATAATCCCAAAAACCTTGATAAACATAGGGATTATCTAAAAATAACCGTATCGGCTGGCTAAAACGCTCCCATAAAATATTATAGATTTTATGCTCTGCATCCTTTTGGCAAATCACATATAAAAACTGTCTTAAGCTTTGCTTGTCCTGCGCAATCTGTAAGTCTTGCGCATATATTGCGTTGAAGGACACCCACAAACTGATAAATTGCAAATCGAGATCATCTTGAAGATCAATCGACTTTTTCAGCCAACTTAAACCTCGATGAATGCGTAAATTAAATTGGTCGGTATGTTCCGACTTTTTACTTTTGAATATTTCTTCAAGTAGCATCATGCCTGCTAAATTCCAATGGATAATTCGTTTATTTTTCTACCATTTGAACTTAGCGCAATTGTTTACCAGCATGCAATCAAAATATCTCTGTATTCAACTATTTGGTTTCATCTTGTGTGAGATAGGTATAACGTTCTAACAGATCATTTTCATCAAAAATCAATTCATAAGACATTTTCTTTCCATTAAAAACGGATTCGGCAGGTGTTCCTAAAAGTTCCCATAACCCCACGGTCGCCACATCTGCTGCACCATGCCAAAACGCACGTCCGACTTTACTGGCAGTCGAATAACCTTGGGTAAAAGTATAAATTTCATAGCGTTTGCCATTTTTATATTCAGAGGTGATCGGTGCGCCAAATTCAGCAATCACCAAGTTACGAGACAGCCCTTGTTGAATCATTTCGGTATTTTTCTTGTTTGGCTGCTTGCTTGCCATAACAACAGAACAGCCTGTTGTGCCTGACAATGTGAAAACTAAAGCTATTCCTAAGCAGGTCTTTTTCATCATGTGGTATTCCCCAAATTCTTCACATTTCTATTTTTAATTTTTGATTTTCATCTGCTGTTGATCTTAATTGTTTATTTCATCTTTTTCATTTTTTTATACGACTATTCGTCTGATTTTTAGAATGATTAGCGCCTGAAAGATTCACATTTATAAAGTTTAAGACTGAATAATGCTTTAAGTGAATTAATGTTCTGTTGGTGGCGATGTCGGTGGAACGAACCAGTTTTTCCAAGAACTACTGTGCCGAGTTTCAATTGCAACGGTAGGGATGAGCTCTTGCTTCAGCATTTTTTCTTGACCGACGGCTTTCGCCAACCGCGCTTTGACCGAGTGTATACATTTACGGTCTTCAAACTCACAGCGGTCAAGGTTGGAGCCACCACAGGGTCCATTGGCTAATCCTTTGGGGCAGGTTTCTGGGCAAATATACAAGGTTTCACCTAAACGACATTGTCCGCAACTTTCACAGCCCACGATGCCATGTTTACTGATAAATTCTGTTTTCAGCAAGGCCGCATCAGCTTTCGGTTTTTGCCATAATTTGGCCGAAAAAATATAAGATCCCGCCCCTTTGGCCAGTTTTGAACTAAAAAATAACTCATGCATGACATGCATACTTTTATATTTCAAAACCTGTTCAACTGGAGCCTTATGGTTATTTACTCCCGTCGGTTGGAAGTTCACCTCAACACTAGAGCGCCAAAGCATTTTCCATTTTGCTAAACATTGTTCAAACGTTAATGTGGCAAATTGCAGAATTGCTTTTTGCAACTTCTCTTGTTCTTCTGCTTTATGGCAAGCCGACAAATGAACCCCTGCATAGCCCAATTGCTGACACATTAAAATTTGTAAGGCACAGCGGTCATAGACATTTTGTTCAGCTTGTATGACATCAGTTTGCTGTTCTTGTTGCAAAAAATTTAATACATCTGCTGAAAGCACGATGCCTGCAACTTTTTGCTTGGCCATAAAACGGGCACGGGCAAATGTCAGCGGCATGACACAAGCCAATACAGGTATACGTGGATAATATTGCTGCATATAGCGTTGGTAACTGCTCAACACATCCATGTCAAAGCCCAACTGTGTAATCACATAGTCAGCGCCAGCTTGAATTTTTTTATTCAGTTTAAAATACTGCGCATCCTTTTCTGCTTCTGCATATTTAAAAGGATTAAATGCTACCCCTAAATAAAACCCGCCATAGTCTTTGGCTGCCATGACTTGATTGACCGACTCTAAATAACGGCTCCGTAGAGTCGGATCATTTGCCCCATCCTGATGCTGCTTGAGTTTATCACCACTGAGCAAAAGTAAATTCTCTACCCCGTGCTGCTGAGCATCTTTCAGAAAAGTTTGAAAATCTGAGATATCTCGACCTTTACCCGAATAATGCAGAATTTTTTCAATGCTTTGAGGGTAGTCTTGCATTGCTTCTAAAGGAGCAATATCCGTGTCACTTTGTACTCGGTCAGCCAATGTCATGCACACAGCAAAGCCTGCAAATGTCGTTGGGACCAAATGCGTTTTTTGCGTCGTTAGATATTCAAACGAGATACAAAACTGGCGTTGCAATAGATATTGGGAAAATAAAGACATAAAGGCAGGCAGTTAAATCTGCTGAGAAACCATACTATAAAGTTTATAAAATTATAGATTAATCACATAAAAATTTAAATTACTTAAGCCACACTTCCGACTCTTTCTGGCCTGACCTTGAATATGACACGCTAGCAAGACCATGCCCCAAACCACAATTTATGCTAATATTGCGCGCGTCTTGAAATGCGGTTTTTTTCATCGTATTTCGGACTGCTTTTGGTATTTCTTCACCATTTTCCATTTCGTTCTTCCATCTTATTCTTTTAAGGCGTGTTTTTTTAATGACTGATCTCCAACCCATTGAAAATAAACTTCAACCACGAATTAGTGTTGCGCCAATGATGGATTGGACGACTCGTGACTATCGTTTCTTTGCACGTTTGTTTAACCCTAATGTGATTCTCTACACCGAGATGGTCACCACAGGTGCGATTTTATTTGGTGGTGCGAATCGTCATTTGGACTATAACAACGAAGAACACCCGATTGTGTTACAGCTTGGCGGTTCAAATCCTAAAGATTTAGCAACTTGTACCAAGATGGCACAGGACTGGGGCTATGATGAAGTGAACCTCAATGTCGGCTGTCCGAGTGACCGCGTTCAGAACAATAAAATTGGCGCATGCTTGATGGCAGAGCCTGATTTGGTTGCAGAATGTATTACTGAAATGCGAAATGCTGTTGATATTCCAGTGACCGTGAAACACCGCATCGGGATTGATGACATGCAGTCTTATGAAGAAATGCTGCATTTTGTTGATACGGTTGCAAAGACTGGCTGTAACAATTTTATCGTGCATGCTCGTATTGCCCTGTTGCAAGGTTTGTCGCCAAAAGAAAACCGTGATGTGCCACCTTTACGTTATGAAGATGTTTATCGTCTGAAACAAGAACGTCCAAATTTATTGATCGAAATTAATGGCGGGGTGAAAACCTTTGCTGAAACACAGCAACATTTACAACATGTTGATGGCGTGATGATTGGTCGTGAGGCTTATCACAACCCCTACTTATTGGCTGAGATCGGTCAGCTTTGGGATCTCGAATTACCTAACCGTTTCGATATTATCGATCAGATGCTGCCATATATTGCGAAACGCATGGAAGAAGGTGCGCCACTTTCTATCATTACCCGTCATATTTTAGGTTTATTCCAAAACCTACCGGGTGCTCGAAAATGGCGTCAGGCTTTAAGTGGTGGCAATGCCAAAACCTTTGCCGATGTGGAAAATGCCATCCAAAATATTAAGGATGCAATGCAACGTACAGAAGACTATTTACGTGATCATCCTAAAGTCGTTTTAGAAGATTAATCTTCTAAAAGTAAAAGCCCACTATTTTGCGGGCTTTTTTATTTTCATGCCTCACAAAGTACGTGTTTAGCAACATCGTCACAACTCAGCTAAATCATCTAAACAGTCACATCATTGCTCAATGACTATTGACCGTAATGTTCCCTTTGGGAAAAGGTTCATCATCATAGCCAGTCCATTGATAATCGGATGGATCTTCTTCCTCACGCAAACCCACGTAACTCTCAGGCGTCGATGTAACAGGTTCAATTTCCTCGGTTGGTTGTTCCAATTCTTCAACCAAATGATTCAACTCTTGATCTAACTGCGCCTGATATTTTGCAATTTCAGCTTCGTCAATGAAGGCAAATTGTTCTTCATCTATTTTCCATGCATAGCCTTGCAAATCTTTGTAAATCTCAACCAAAACAGTGTAAGGCTGACCATCGTATTGCAACGTCGCCTGAGCCTTAAAGCTTAATCCCTTACGCTCTAATACTTTTATATTTTGAATCCGTAAATGGTACTGCCGATAATCTGGATTCTGATCAAACTCGTGCTGCATCTGCTGCTCAATCTGCCGAGATAATTCATCTGTCGAGACAAAATAGCTACAACCAGTCAAACTCAACAGTAAAAAAATGGTGAGCCATCGAAACATATTGCATCCCCCATGATGCATTTATTCTTGATGAAAAAGTCAGGCCGATCACAGATTATGATCCAAACATTCCTCATTGTTTGCTTCATAATAGCCAATAAAACACACAGTACAAGCCAAATTATCAAGATTTCTCAATTTTATATTTAATTTTGATATCAATCACTTAAATTGCATTTTTGATGTTTTAAAACACTGACAGCCTTGGTCTTTTGCTGACATATTTTTGTTGAAAATGACCATTTTGGTAGTGGTTTCCTAGCCTTCAAATTTTCAACATGAAACTGAACCCATCGTAATTTATCCAATATAGAGCCTTAAACAAAACATCATAAAAGCGCCATAAAAAAACCCCGAACAGTGCGGGGATTTTGAGGAATCAACTGAAATTATTCATCGTCCGTTTCAGGCTCATGATGTAGCGCATCATGTATAGCTTCCACCAATTGCTGTGCAATTTCTTGTTTTGACGCTTTCTCTAAATCACGCTTTTCCATTTGATATTGATCTGCGAAGAACACGGTCATGGCGTTTTCATCAGAAGCAAAACCAATATCTTTACGTGAGACATCATTGCACGCGATCATATCGAGTTTTTTCGCCACAAGTTTGCCTGCGGCATACTCCTCGACATTGCGTGTCTCGGCAGCAAATCCCACCATAAATGGACGTTTTGACTGCTGCGCAATCGTTGCAACGATATCTGGGTTTTTAATTAATGCCACATTGAGTTCATCACCAGCTTTTTTGATTTTATGCTCTGCAACTTCTGCCACGCGATAATCGGCAACAGCTGCTGTTGCGATAAAAATATCACAGCCTTCATCTAACATTTGCAGACTGGTCTCTAACATTTTAATTGCAGACTGCACATTAATCCGTCGTACACCATTTGGTGTATCTAAACTTACGGGTCCTGCGATCAGCGTTACTTTAGCACCAGCCGCATAACAAGCCGCTGCCAGTGCGAACCCCATTTTACCTGTGCTGTGGTTAGAAATATAACGTACAGGATCTATCGACTCACGTGTTGGACCCGCTGTAATCGCCACATGTTTGCCTGCAAGCATGCCAAATTTTTCAGCAATGGCTCGCTGTGCTTGATGAAAATAGGCCGCCACTTGATCTGCCAAATCTTCTGGCTCAGGCATACGTCCTAAGCCCACATCTCCACATGCTTGAGAACCGGCATCGGGCATGATCACATGTACGCCATCTTCAACCAGTGTATTTAAATTACGCTGTGTCGCTTTGGCTGCCCACATTTGCTGATTCATTGCTGGGGCAACCCAGACCGGCGCTTTTGTCGCAAGATAAAGTGTCGAAAGAAGATCATCTGCTAAACCCGCCGCAAATTTTGCCAGCGTGTCGCAACTTGCAGGAGCAACCAATACCAAATCAGCCCAACGTGCCAATTCAATATGTCCCATGCCCGCTTCTGCTTCGGGATTGAGTAATTCGGTATGCACAGGATTGCCTGAAAGCGCCTGAAACGTTAGCGGGGTCACAAAGGCTTGCGCACCTTGAGTCATCACCACGCGCACATCAAATCCGGCATCTTTTAATCGACGGACAAGAATGGCACTTTTATAGGCTGCGATACCACCAGTGACACCTAAAAGAATATTTTTTGTGGGCATTACACTTAAATCAAAGCTCACGAACAGGCTACCTATCTGTTGCAGTGGCGCTCACAATAGCATTAAATATGCACTGACCCAACAATCTGCTGTGAAAAAGCCGATTGACTGATAATAAAAAAGTCTAAGAATAATGAATAATTCAATTAAAAATTGGCCTGAACAAGAGCGCCCACGTGAGCGCCTGATTCAACAAGGCGCACAAAGTTTATCCGATGCTGAGCTACTGGCTATTTTCCTACGCTCTGGTTCCCAGCAGCACTCTGCTGTCGAACTCGCACGAGTCCTGATCCAACATTTTGGTCAGTTGCAAGCGCTAATGAATGCGTCACTTGAGGATTTGCGCCAGTTTCATGGCATCGGAAACAGTAAATATGCGCAGCTCATGGCGGTAAAAGAACTCGGTAAACGCTATGTGAGTCAACATTTTCAAAATGAAGCCTTGCACTTGCAACACTCTGAACAATTACAAAATTTTCTTCGCTTTGAATTTTTAGCGGAACGTCAAGAAGTTTTTGGCGTGCTCTGTCTAGATGCGCATTTAAGAAAAATAAACTTTAAAAAACTTTTTTATGGCAGCCTCAATACCTGTGAAATTTCCATCAATCAACTGCTGCGCTATGCCATTTCTGAACACGCCAGCAGTATTGTCATTGCACATAATCATCCTTTCGGTCGTGCAGAACCCTCTGCTGCCGATCTGGAATTGACTCGACTCATTCAGCAGGCTTGTCAGCTGGTAGAAATTCGACTGATCGATCATTGCATTATCTCAACAGAAGGGAGTTTTTCCTTTGCTGAACATGGCTTGCTCCAAGCACACTCATCTGCATCAAACAGTTATTGACAAGCGCTTGAGCAAACCCGAAGATCATCATAATTTTTTAAAACTAGAAATTATCATTCGAACATGATCGTCCGTGACCAACCGAGTATTTTTAAACTGCTATTTTCTTGGCGAGGAACGATTTTACCTAAGGTTTTACCGCCGCTTGGGATCGTTATGTTGCTGTCTGCCATTGTGGGCGGCTTATCCTATGTCGATATCTTCCATTTTACCGAATTTCCTTTGGTCGGCTTTACCCTAATTGGTGTCGTGCTGTCGATTTTTTTAGGCTTTAAAAACTCAGCCTGCTATGACCGTTGGTGGGAAGCTCGGCGTTTATGGGGCATTTTGATTGCCAACGCGCGACATTTTGACCGTGACTGCCGTTTACTCAGTCAAGGTCGTCGTGAACGTGTGATTCAACATGTGATCGTCTTTGCCAACGTTTTACGTGACCGACTCCGCCATCAAACCGCCAATCCCACTGAACTGGTTGAAACCAGCGGCATGAGTGCGAATGCCATCACCCAGTTATACCAACAGGCCAATGCACCGCAGTACACGTTGAGTTTGATTCAATGGGAGCTAATGCAAGCGCTCAAAGATGGTGAGATTTCAGACATTATTTATACCCAGATGAATCAGCATGTGATGGAACTCAGCACCGTACAAACCGGCTGTGACCGTATTGCCACCACGCCATTACCATTTGCTTATTCGGTCTTGCTGAATCGAACCGTTTATTTTTTCTGTTTTGTCTTACCCTTTAGCTTGGGTTCTACTTTAGGTCTTGCGACCCCCCTTTTGGTGGGGATTTTGGCCTATACCTTTTTAGGCTTAGATGCACTAAGTTCAGAGATTGAAGAGCCCTTCGGCACACAGAGTAATGACTTACCTTTGGACTCGATGGTGCGTACTATTGAAATTGAATTACTTGGGACTTTAGGAAAACCCACCCCACCACCGATTCAAGCCAAAGATCATAATTTACTGTAATTGATCAATGGGTCTAAACCCTCGCTTACATAGCCTTGCGTACACTTTTTTGTACATCGAAGATATGTAAGCAATTGATGTTACGCAGCAAGATCAGAAGCGTAATTTGATTTAAATAAAAGAACGATACGCGGCAAGGTCATCCGCAAGTGTTTGAGTCAGGACGACTTCTAATCAAAAATGTTTTTGCAGTACTGTGAATAATTTAACGGTAATGATCGAGTTTTGCGGTGAGGAGCACTGCTCTGCAAGATGGTTTCCTTACGAAGCACGCTTCTCACTTTATCGAACGAGAAACAATGTGTCGTAAGCGTACCTCCAGCCGAAGGCTAATCCCTATATTCAATCTCTAGATGCAAGACTCCGTCGAATCGACTCAAAATGATTTTTAAAAATTCAAAATTACTTTTATGTGCCTAACATCTCTAAGTAAGGAAAATCTTAGAGAACGACTTTAAGCAAAGCTCTCCCAAATTCCAACTTGCCCCTCTTTCACTCGAGGGATGTTGCCAAGTTTAATCCATGGCATATTGTCACCATGAAAATCACTGCCAACAGAAACTTTCAAGTTAAAGGCAGCAATCATACGATCCACCATTTGACGAGTCGATAATGGCTCAATTGCCGGTGGTAATTCCACTGCATCACCGCCCGCTTCAGCAAAGATTTCAATCAAATAACGAATATTGGTCGCAGATAAATCATAACGCGTTGGATGCGCCAACACCGCAAAGCCACCACTGGCATGAATCACCTCAATGGTTTCAGCAAGACTCGGACCTTCAAATTTTACAAAGGCTTTTTTGCCTTCTTTAATATATTTATCAAAAGCTTGTTGTGGACGCGCAACCACACCCTTTTCCACCAAAGTTTTGGCAATATGGGTACGTGTTACCCGATCTGGAATATGGTCGACTTTGGCAACCACATCGCTATAAATATCTTGACCAATTAACGGTATCAGTAAGTCACAAATCTGCCGAGCACGTTCCGCTCGAATACGCTTTTGATCCATCAATAAGGCTTGTATGGGCGCAGGATTTTGCATATTTAAAGCGACGATATGCACACCATAACTTTTTTTGGTCGCAGGTCTCGACCACTGGCTGGAAATCTCCACGCCAGAGATTAATTGTAGCTTTAATTCATGAGCGACTTGCTCTGCTGCCAACAATCCGTCCATCGTATCGTGATCAGTCAAAGCCAGCGTATGAATTCCAATAGCACTTGCGGCCTGCACCAAAGCCTCTGGTGACAAAGTACCATCAGAAATATTACTGTGTGTATGTAAATCTACGCCTTGCATCTCTATACTATGTCATTTATTTGATCAGATTTAGATACTCTAACATGAAAGCACTTTTAGACTTTGTGCCACTCATTATTTTCTTTTATTTATATAAAACTGTAGATCCAAAAGATACGCAGCACCCATTATTACAATTGATTGGTTCTGCTGGGGGTGTCGATAACAATAACATTCTTGTGGCAACATCAGGTCTCATCATTTCCATGCTTGTGGTTTATGGTGCATTGTTTGTGATGCAAAAATTCCGTCTAGATAAACAACAATGGATTGTGTTGTTCATGACCGTGATTTTTGGTGGTATTACCCTGATGCTAAGCGATGATTTTTATATTCGGTTAAAAGCCGTTTTACTGAACTTAGTGTTTGCTGGGGCGTTTTTACTTTCTCCACTGTTTAGTAAAGATAAGAAACCACTCATCGAACGTTTATTTGGTCCAGTCTTAAATTTAACCGCTGTCGGTTGGAAACGATTGAACTATGCATGGGCTGCAATGTTCGTGGTGATGTCATGTTTACACACCTTTTTCGCTTATTTGTTTGCAGACGGAAAATATTGGGGTGAATTCACTGCTTTTGGTGACATGATCGTGATGTTTTCCTTTATCATTATTCAGTTTATTGTATTACGTAAATACTTTAAGACCTCAGAATAATCCATTCGGTCAAAAATCAGGAAAAGTCATGCCATTATTCGTCGTAAGCTGTACAGATAATGAAGGTACAGTAGAAAAGCGCCTTGCGGTTCGTCCTCAACATCTTGAACGTCTACAAAAACTTGATGATGAAGGTCGTCTGATTGTTGCAGGTGCGATGCCTAAAGATCCGGCAAACCCACAAGCTGGTTTTTATGGCAGTACGATCATTGTCGATTTTGATAGTCGTGAAGACTTAGACCAATGGTTGGCAGATGAACCTTTCCTCAAAGAAGGGGTTTATGGCCAAATTGATGTCAAACCATTTAACAAAGCATTTCCTAAAGGATAAGGTTCATGCGCGTCGTTGTTTCTAGTTTACTGGGCTTATCTTTAATTTGTTCAACTGCATGGGCTGAAGAATCGGCTCCTGCACCTGCTGTAGCCCCTGCTGCTCAAGCAACGACTGCAACACCTCCTCCCAATCCTGTGCCGCATACCATTCCTGCCAATAAACCGGGCATCATTAAAGTGGCGGCAACCGTCAATCCTAATGGTCAACCTCAAGATGCAAATCCATTGACCATTGAGCAATTGGCAAAAAATAAAGCGCTGCAAGATGCCAAAGTCAAAGCGATGGTCAAAGACCAATCTGTACGCTTACAACAGTTAGAAAAAGCTAACCTTGAAGCCTTGGCGCAAAACCAAGAATTACAACTTAAAAATGATAGCTTGGGCGTACAAGTACAAGTGCTGCAAAGTGAACGTAGCGCGCAGATGTTTTTATATGGTGGGACCACTCTTGGTGTTGGCGTGATTTTAGGTTTCTTATTGGCCAGTTACGTCTATACCAAACGTCGTCGTCAATGGTAATTCGTTTTTCTACTTCAATTTAAAGGTTGCTTGAGTTTTGTCAGGTGCAATTCAGACTGCCGATCTCGATTGGCAAATGATCGATGGCATTGATATTCCAGTGTCTAAACAGTTTGGTGATGTGTATTTTTCGAAGGATAACGGCCTACTCGAAACACGTCATGTGTTTTTAAAAGGGAATGACCTCGACACTCGCCTTGCGGCACTGACTGATTTTGAATATTTCAGTGTCGGCGAAACAGGTTTTGGTACAGGCTTAAATATTTTGGCCTTGTGGCAATTATGGCAACAGGTTCGTCCAGATAATCACAGTCATCTGCATGCTATTTCTGTAGAAAAATTCCCTTTATCTAAAGTAGACCTCATTCGTGCATTAAATGCATGGCCTGAATTACAACCTTTGGCACAGCAACTGATTGCGCAATATCCTGAACCTATTGCGGGATGTCATCGACTCAATTTTCCAGAAGAACGTTTTTCCATTGATCTTTGGTTAGGCGATGCACACGACGTTTTTCCCGTCATGGCAAAAACTGCTACAGTCAATGCATGGTTCTTGGACGGTTTTGCACCCGCCTGTAATCCTGACATGTGGGAAGAAAACGTACTCAAAAATATCGTGCGTCTATCAGACATTGGGACTACCTTCTCCTCATTTAGTGTGGCAGGTGTACTGAAACGCGGCTTACGTGAGCATGGTATTACCATTACACGACCTCGTGGCTTTGCTCATAAGCGTGAAATGCTCAAAGCCTTTTGGCTCGCACCTGAAAAGTTAGATAATCAATCCAATGCTGCTGACTGTCCCACTTTAGACGAAAAAAAAAATCCTGAAATCACTGTAGGTCATAAGCCCCGTCAAATCGCGATTATTGGCGCTGGCATCGCAGGTTTAAGCTGTGCTTGGGCATTTGCTCAACGCGGGCATCAAGTGCGTATTTACGAGAAATCAGCACCACTCAGCGGTGGGTCGGGTAATCCTCTTGCCTTACTCAACCCTAAACTCTGTCCAATTGAACAAAGTGCTGAACATTTGATGACCTTGAGCTGGTTATATGCACTCAAGCATTATCAAAACTTCAAGGCATTTCGTCCCTTACAGATTCACCAATCTATTTCAAAAAATAAAGCAGAACACCTAGATTTAGCTCAAGCTTATCCTTCAGAGGTATTAGCTGCTGAAGAAGGCACGCTAAATCAATTAGCCTCAACATATCCAACCCTGCTCCTCAAACAAGCAGGCGCAGTCAGTCCACATCAGCTTGGTGACCAAATCTTGGCACATCCACACATTGAATTGTTACAAGCAGATATTCAACGCATTGAGCAACAACAAAATGGCGTTGCGCTATTTACACAGGATCAGCAGCTTCCATCTGCCGAGCATGTCATTCTCTGTGCGGCACGTGACAGTATGCAGCTACAAACAGATTATCCAGAACTGCGTGCCATTCGTGGACAAGTCAGTTGGTTGAACAATCCAGCTCAACAAATGGATATGCATACCGCCTATAGTTATGGGGGCTATTGTATGCAACTGGATGCCGAACAGATGATTATGGGCGCGTCATTTTATCCCGGCCGTGATGACACCGACGTTCTCACAGAAGATCATGTGCATAACTATGAACTTATCCACAGTGTATTCCCCGACTTTGCCAAAACCTTAGCACCGATTGAGCAATGGCAAGGACGTGCCGCAATTCGCGCACAGACAAAAGACTTTTTCCCAGTAATTGGTGCAGTCCATGAAGATCAGCAAATTTATAGCTGTAGTGGACTCGGTTCTAAAGGTTTCCTGTATGCCCCGCTCTGTAGTGAAATCATTGCCGCGCTGGTCTTAAAAGAAGCCTGCCCTATTCCAACACAGCTACTCGATAAAATTCATGCAGCACGTTTTATACGACGCGCCAAAGCCAAACAAAAAACTAAGAAGCCTTATTTTCAGGGTCAGATGCCGTCATCTCCACCTCAAAAAAATAACCTGCAATAAAAAAGCGCCTTTCGGCGCTTTTTTTGATTCGATCTCATTTCCCTTGTTCCAAAGGAAGACCGGCATCACGAGCAGCACGCGTGCCGCCCATTAAGATTACATATTCACGTGAGCTGTCAAAACCCTCTAGTAACTCTGCTGCACGTGGAGCTTTACTTCCGCCACCACATAAAATGTAAATGGGTTGATCCGTTGACACCTGAGTCAGTGCATCTGATGACAATGCGTTGATCGGTCGGTTAACCGCACCTTTCAGATGTGCTTCAGCATAAGCACTTGCATCGCGAACATCCCAGATAATCGAGTCTTCTGGGAACTCAAATGTTGTAATTTCTTGTTTACGGATCATTGCACACTCCTTTTGATGTAAACAACACTTGGCAAATGAAGAAAACATCCCTAGCATCTCAGATATTCTTTCCCTTTGTAAAGGTCTAATCTATGCCTTCTTTTGATATTGTTTCCGAATTAGAAGTTTTTGAAGTAAATCATGCAGTTCAAAACACGCAAAAAGAAATAGCGACGCGTTTTGACTTCCGTGGTCAAGACGTTTCAATTGAGTTAAATGAGAAAAATAAGGAAATCAAAATCTCAACAGAAAGCGATTTCCAATGTGAGCAAGTGTATACCATGCTCGAAAATCATTTCTTCAAACGTAAAGTTGACATTCAAGCACTCGATCCACAAAAAATGACGGCTTCTGGTAAAAACGTCATTCAAGTGATCAAACTAAAAGACGGTCTTGACTCTGATACTGCAAAAAAAATCAATAAAGCCATTAAAGAAAGCGGCATTAAAGTGCAATCTTCTATTCAAGGCGACAAAATTCGTGTGACTGACAAGAAACGTGACACTTTGCAACAAGTGATGGCGTTCTTAAAAGAGCAACAGTTTGGTGTGCCGCTTCAATTTAATAACTTTAAAGACTAAGGCATTACATTTGCCATAGAGGACGACATGACACGACCAAACCGCCTACATAAAATCGTAAACGCATCATCTAAATTACCGAAAGGTCTTCAGAGTCGTTTGCTCAGTCAAGCATTTGGTCGCGTCGTGCCTATGGTCGGTACTGCTAAAATTCGTTATCAACATGTCAGCCCTGAGCGTGTTGAGGTGAGCATCGCTAATCATAAGGCGATGCAAAACCATATCGGGCAAGTACATGCCTGTGCCATGGCGCTGATCGCCGAAACAGCCACAGGCTTTGTCACAGCAATGAACGTCCCAGACAGTGCCATTGTCCTGATTAAAAGCTTCAAAGTTGATTTTAAACGTCCAACCCAAGGTGGGATGAAAGCCATCGCAACGCTTACACCCGAACAGCAACGACAAATGCAAAGCACAGAAAAAGGTGAAACCTTAGTACAGGTCTTAGTCACCGATGAATCTGGTGAAGCACCGATTCAATGTGAAATGCTTTGGGCTTGGGTGGAAAAATCCGCTCTGAAAAATAAATAAATGTAAATAAAACTTACTTTTAAGTAAGTATAAGTTTTACCAAATTTCAGCAAAATCAAGACTGTTTTTTACTATTTATACGCCCTAATTCCGCTCAATATGCTTGCACGACACAAATATATTGAGCACTTTATGAAAAAAATCATTCCCCTTTCACTCATCAGCATGGTGGTGTTTTTAACTGCTTGCCAAAGCACAATTCCTGCTACGCCAACGACTCCAAATCAAGCGGCTGATAGCAATATTCAAACCAGCCAAGCGGCGGAAAATAAGAAAATCGTCATCGATTTTTATGAAGGTGTCTTTCTTAAACATCAGGTTAAGACATATGCTGACCGATATATTGGCAATCAATATATTCAACATAATCCGCATGTACCTGATGGTAAGGCGCCATTTGTCGATTATTTCACCCAGTATTTTAAACAAAATCCTGAAGCAAAAAACCAGATTAAACGTGCCGCTGCCGAAGGTGATTTGGTCTATTTACATGTGCACTCTACGCAGAATAATCAAGACCGTGGAGAAGCCATTATTGATATCTTCCGTGTTGAAAATGGCAAGATCGTCGAACATTGGGATGTGCAACAGAGCATTCCTGAAACCAGTGCCAACTCAAACTCGATGTTCTAATTTCTCCGTCACTATTCATAAAAAAGCCACTCGATTGAGCGGCTTTTTTATTGCGTCTAACTTTAATTAAGCTTGATCTGCAGCAAATTTAGCTTTTGCATCCGCAGGAATTTGACGCTTAGCACCTTTCACATCCACAGCGACAAATGTAAATACACCTTCGGTTACACGAATTGGATCACGTGAACTGTCGTGACTATCCCAAACTTCAATCTGCATTTGGATAGAGGTATTACCCACTTTTAAAATTTTGGTATATACACTGATGACATCCCCGACTTTCACTGGAACAAGGAAGGTCATTTGGTTAATTGAAATCGTTGCACAGCGTCCTTGACTGAAACGCTCTGCGTGAATTGCACCGGCCAAGTCCATTTGTGACACGATCCAACCACCGAAAACATCACCACTCCAGTTGGTGTCTGCAGGCATCGCGATGGTTTGTAGGGAAAGCGTTCCTTCAGGTTTTACATGAGTTTCTGACACTTTAGCTCCTGGCGCTGACATTTATTGAGGTAGATTTAACTGCTGGTTGAGCCATTGTTGTAACTCACCAGCACGCATTGCACCACTTATTCTAGCAATTTCGTTGGTTTTATTCATCAAAACCAGTGTAGGAATACTACGAACATTAAATGCACCGCTCAATCGAGGGTTTGCTTCGGTATCAATTTTGGCAAAAACCACCTTCGGATTTGATTTTGCAACTTGTGCAAAGTGTGGCGCCATCATCTTACATGGTCCACACCATTCAGCCCATAAATCAATCAGCACAGGTAAATCACTATTGCTAATAAAGTTGGCAAAGTTCTTTTCATTCAACTCGATGGGCGCCAATGGAATCAATGCTTGATGACATTGACCACATGCAGGTCCAACTTCGAGTTTTTCTTCAGGTACACGGTTTTTTGCACCACATTCAGGACACACAACGATCATTTAGCTGACTCCAACATGTTGATGTAAAAATTCTAATTGGGTTGCCATGGCTTTTTCAAACCATTGCCCATGATAAATATCAAAATGTTGCATTTCCCACTCATAATATTGCACATACGGTGCAATATTGGTCACAGTTTCTCGGCTTGATTCGATGGGAATCAAACTATCTTCTTTTGCCGCAATAAAAAGTACTGGTATGCTAATTTTACGGACATCCAATATTGGGCGATAACGGATTAACTTAAAAAAGGCCCGAGCCGGAATTTCGCCACTCCAATAAAAATCAGGATTTACAATCGATAAATAGCCCGCATAACTATCTTCAGACTGTAAAAAACACAATCGATGTGGATCGACTACAGGCAAAGTCGTTGGACTCATCCCAACTTTAGACCCCATATAGTCCTGACTCGATAATTTTAACGCTTTGGGTAATTGCTGTAGGGGATACAATTTTGCACTTTCAGCGCCGTCGACAAATGGTACTTGTACCATTACCGCTTTAATATTTTTAAGCTCTGCCGCCAAACTGAGTACATAGCCACCACTCAGCGATGTTCCCCATAATACAATGCGCCTTGAATCAATCGATTTACGCTGCTGTAAATGATCGATCATGGTCCGCCAATCTTCAAGTTGAGCTTTAAGGTTCACTAATTCTCTCGGACGCCCCGTGCTACCACCCCAATAGCGATAATCAAACAATACGACAGCATAGCCCGCTTGTACAAAGCGCTTGGCATATTGCACTAATTTAAATTGGCGTAATGCGGCCAAACCATGCGCCATCAGAATGACTGCAGGTTTTTCAACAGATTTTGGACGATAAAAGTCAGCAGCTATAACATCTTGTCCGCTTTTGACATACAGTGGTTCGACTGTATAGGCGTGCATACGCGCTCCATTGCGTTATTTTATGGTTGTAATCGCTTATAAAAATTTAAGAACATTCTGCTCAAGTTTGTGCTTAATGCTATCATAAAGCATAAATCTATGAATTAAATTATGGAGTGACTCAATGAGCGAAAATGTTGGTTTTGCAGGTCAAATCGGCCCAGAACATGTAGCGCAAGTGGTTGAAAAAGGCTTTAAATCGATTATCAATAACCGCCCTGACATGGAAGGTGGTCCTGAGCAACCAACCAGTGCTCAAATTGAAGAAGCAGCTCGTACCGCTGGTTTAGATTATGTTCATCAACCGGTTGTTGCGGGTCAAATTTCTGAGCTAGATGTCCGTAACTTTGCTAATCATTTTAATGAATTGCCAAAGCCAGTTCTCATGTTCTGCCGTACAGGTAACCGTTCAAATAATCTATATCAACTAGCAAAACAGATGGATCTTTTGGATGACTAAGGCTTTCATTCAAAAAGCTTTATTGATCGCAACGTGCATTTTTTCAGCACCTACATTTGCAGACAATAACAGTCAGCCCTTAAATGCAAATTTAAGTGTCTCTGGACAAATGACCACAGATAAGTTTTCAAGTTTACTCAAACAACTTAAATTTAAATCTGTAATTGTGAATCGACCAGATAATGAGGCGGGCAATGAAGTGACTGTTTTACAGTTACGAGGCATTGCGGAAAAGTCTCATGTGAGTGTTGTGTATCAACCTGTGCAAAGCGGTAAAATTTCTCAAACAGACGTGAAAGAATTTGCCAAATATTATAATGAGCTTCCTAAACCCATTTTGATGATTTGTCGTAGTGGCTCTCGTTCGACATCTCTTTTCAATCAAGCTAAGGCTCAAGGTTTGCTCAATGACTAAATTCGTGTTTGTAGTTTTATTTACAACGTTGTTGCTAACAGGGTGTAATTCTATGAATGTACGTCCAACCGTTGGTGTAAGTGTCGGGACTGCACTATAAAATGACGAATATAAAGATGGCGCTATTTGCGCCATTTTTTATGTGTGGTATCTTTACGCAATATAACTTTTTCTATACATAAATAACTATTTTGGGGTACTTCATGAAATTCGTTCAAGGGACACTTGTACTTACTTTAGCAACGATACTTACTGCTTGTGGTGGTGGCGGTAGTGATGGATATTTTAATAACGAAGGAACAGATTCTTCTAATCAAAACAATAACAATGGTGGTACAACAACCCCAGCTGAAACAGCAAAAGCACAGTTAGAAATTTTAAAACGTGAAGGGCAATATTTATTCGGTAATTATGATCCTAACGATGCATCAACAGCAAAAGGCTATATTGATCATTCAATGGATACATTTGCACAAGGCCCATTACAATTAAGTTTAGATATTAGAAAAATAAACTTAAACTCATATAAAAATACTTATCACTACAGAGATAAATGTTTCTATTTAAGTAAAACTGACTATAGAGCATGTTATGTTTTTATTGGCGAAGATATTAAAAATATCTTACCGGGTTATGACAACTGGGATTTCGATATTACAGCTAATGATCTAAAAAACATCAAATTACAACATGATGAAGTGACACCAAACTTAGAAGAATATGAATCCAATACTCGCATTTACGTATTTGAAAATGAAAATGGAGATAAAAATTTCCATGATGTAACAATTACTGGTGCATTTGCTTATCCATTTCAACAGTCTTGGGGAATACAACAAACTCAACAAAAAAGGTTTGTTTTAATAAATGGCAATACAAGCGACTATAAAATTACAACAACAGCAGTAGTTACGGATCCAGAAACTGGTGATGATATTGAACGTGAAGTAACAACAGGTGCTATCAGTATTTACAAAGATCTCTCTTCTCTCGATGGAGATTTATACAATATTCAATCTGGATCAGGATTTAATGTATTAATTAACGATAACCCAAATATTCCTTTTGCAGAACCAATTTCATTCGTATTAAACTCAACACCAGGTACCACAAGTTCAGCAAGTTATCGTGTGAAAGCTTCAGGTGAACAAGAACTAATTTTACCTAGCATCACAACAATCGATGGGACTCGAGTTGAGAATGAAGCCTCTAGTTTAAATAGCCAGACATTTACTGGAAGCATTAAATTAACAGGGACGAATATTTTGAAATTTAAACAAGCTACAAGTGGTAGTCTTAGTTTTGAACATGCTATTAATGGAATAACATTCAAAGGTTCATCTACTAATAATGCAGGAACTGTAAGTACAAGTTTAACATTACCTTCTGGTATTAAATTTTAAGTGTAAAAAAATGCAATTAAACCCTCTATACTGAGGGTTTTTTTATATATTAGATCTAAACTCATGAAATGAAGCATATCCAAATGTACGACATCATCATTATCGGTTCAGGAACAGCAGGCATTTCAGCCTATAAAGAAGCAATTAAAAAAACACAAAATCTTCTTATCATTAATGATGGGCCTTGGGATACTACCTGTGCACGCGTTGGTTGTATGCCAAGTAAAATACTTATCTCTACTGCCAACCGTATGTACGAAATAAGACATGCAGATAATTTAGGACTAGATGTCAAAAGTGAAATTGATACCTCTAGCGTCATGCAACATGTTCAAACCTTACGTGATCGTTTTACAAGAGCCACGTTAAAAGATGTTGAAAGTTGGCCAAGCCAACATAAAATTTCAGGTAAAGCTGAATTTATTGATTCAAATACCATTCAAGTAAACAACCAAACATTTAAAGCCAAGTCATTTATCCTTGCTGTAGGTACAACTCCTGCTATAGATGCTGAACAAAAACAAATATTAGGCGATAAATTAATTACATCAGATCAAATATTTGAGTTAGAACAACTACCAAAATCTGTCGCAGTTATTGGAAGTGGCGTGATCGCTTTAGAATTGGCTCAGGCTTTAACACGGCTTAATGTAAACACCACTGTTTTTGCACGTAGTCGAAAAATTGGCTCATTGACTAGCCCCATATTACAAAAGCTCGCACAGGAAGAGTTAAGTAAAGAATTAAAGCTAAAGTTTGAAATTTTACCTGAACATTACTCTCTTGAAGGCGATCTAGTTCATTTAACCTATACTGAAGAAAACGTACAAAAGTCGCTACAAGTTGACTATGTTTTAGCTGCAACTGGCAGACGTACATTATTAAATACCTTAGGTTTAGAACGTATAAGTGCAGAATTTAAAGATATTAAAAATTTACCGATCAATCCGGATACAAAGCAACTAGCTGATTATCCAATTTTTATAGTCGGTGATGCACATACCAATACCCCTATCCAACACGAAGCAGCTCATGAAGGTAAATTTACAGTACAAAACTGTTTAAACTTTCCACAAATTAAATCCATCAAGACGCTAACCCCTTTAGGCATCTTATTTTCTACACCACAAATGGCAACTATTGGTCAAAGCTATAAGCAACTACAAGATAAAAACACAGAATTCGTCATTGGTTTCGTTTCTTACGAAAAACAAGGTCGTGCGATTGTTGCTGCTAAAAATAAAGGGGCTGCCGAAGTATATGTGGATACAATTAACCATACACTATTAGGAGCTGAGCTATTCTGTGCAGAAGCTGAACATTTAGCACATTTACTAGCTTGGATGATTTCAGAAGAACTAAGCATACATGAAATTTTGGATAAGCCTTTCTATCATCCAACGTTAGAAGAAGGGTTAAGAACAGCATTAAAGCATGCAAGACGACAGCTCAATCAAGCTTAGTCTATAAATGTCTCAGGGAGTATAGTAACCACTCATATTCCCTGAAGAAAACCCTGCGATAAAAGCATATTCGATATAAAATTGAGTCAGATTCAATCCATATAAAACCAAACAAACCACTACAAAGACCACCAATGCTGACATCACACGCGCAGCTTTATGTTCTGCCTGATTATATTTTGATGTTTGAATTACCACATTTTAATTTATTTCGATTGATATAAAACTGCTTAAAAATAGGCAATCGAATAATCAAAAATATGCATCAGCACAATACCTATAAACCAATGCAAACCTGCAACCCAATAATTAAATAACAAATGCTGTGGATGCATGACCACACCGATCAGAATCAGCGATAAGACTAAATTTAACAGTAAGTAGTTCGGATAAAATTTTCTGTACATCAAGAGTTTATAATTATTCTATGAATGATTTCAGACTATATCTTTTCTCCGCACATAAAAAAACACCCCCTGAGATATCAGGGGGTGTTTTCGAATAATGAGCTGGCGATGACTTACTCTCACATGGGTAACCCCACACTACCATCAGCGCTAAGAGGTTTCACTTCTGAGTTCGGGAAG